>JAJTDP010000056.1 GCA_021300455.1 Sediminibacterium sp.
ACTTGCCACTAATGAATGAAAATTTAAACCCAATTGAACGGCCACTGTGGAAAATAAAACAATAGATCCATTTTTACTTTCTTTTAATTTTAGTAGGGCTGCTTGAATTACTTTAATTGCACCCACTACTTGTAAATTATAATCTTTTATAAAATCGTCTGCGGGTATTCGATTGAAGGGTCTGAGGCTAATAGCACCAGGACAATATACAATACCTTCAATAGAGGCAGGTAAAAAATCTAAATTGATATTTTCATCCAGCACATTTAATGCATGATAATGGATATTGCCTACTGATTCCACTACATGTGTATTATAGGTTGCATACACTGTATGGCCTGACGCTGCTAATTGATTTGTTACTTGTAAACCTATGCCTGATGAACCTCCTACTACTAAATATGTTGCCATAGAAAATTAAATTATAAGTATTTATTAAACTTTATTATTCGGTATTATTCTTTCCATTCAATAGGAATAGAAATTTCGTTTTTACGACCAAAGAATTCAAAAGGTGCATTATAGCCTAAGAAATTAAAGCCTCCGATAATTTTGATATTTTTCTTATTTAAAAGGGCTACTAATTTATCGGTATGCTCTTTAATTTTTTCATCATTGGCATAACCACCAAAAGCAATCACAGCCTCATAACTTTCTTTTGATTCTTTAATTTGTACAGTAGCATCTTTGGGCTTCGGCAAATTAGATGCATCATATTTTTCAGGCATCACAAAACTCATAGCTGAGCCATTGTCACTCATCTCCATTCTAACAGGAGCTGTCATGGCAATACTTTTACTTTGATCATTACCTCCAAAAATATAGCCTGCTAATTTTCTAAAGCCGCTACTAGCCACTTGCTTATAATTTGTACCATTAGATTGAATGGTAGCAAACATTGCTTTGGGGTAAAAGCGAATCTCAAAGCCTTCTTCCATTTTAACCACCCTGTACTTCTGCTTTTCAACTTTAGCAGCAGAAATGCTTCTAAATGATTGAAATACAATAAAAACAAGAGCAAGTCCAATAGCTAGGTATACTAATTTCATAATATTATTGTTAATATAAATAATAACATAGAAAGTCCAAAAAAGTTTGAAATTGGCTTATTCTGTATAAGCCTATTCTATATACTTCACTACGCGCGTTAATCTTCCATTCGCATTCATGCCCTCTAATACGATTTGTAGTTTTTTGCTAATATCGTTATTGTAAAATTCAAGCCTCACTCTTGGGCTTCTTTTATTAGTTAAGACATAGGGGTTCCAATATAAAGTGGTGCGATTATCAGCTTCAAAACTAGCTGTGGGTTTATCATACTCTGGGTGAAAGAACTCCTTAAATACAGAATAACCTCCCAAGACCACATTTTCCATGCCTTTACTGTTGACATTACTTCCTTTATTCGAACTGCCTCGTTTGGTATAAATGGCAATTGCTCCTCCGCTACCCCCATTTCCGCCAGCTGAACCAAAGAAAGGAGGTCTTAGGGCTTTGATAAAGGCGATATCTCCAATATTTATATTCTGTACTTGTTCAATAGGTGTCATAACCTCATTGACATAAAAGTCGGTATTTGATCCTCTCCAAGTGGCCGATGGTTGAGACCCTACCACTGAAATATTTAAACCAGGTACTCTTGATTGCAAAAAATTAAGCGCATCAATAGACCCTAAAGCCATGCCATCAGATGTTAAATCGAAAGAAACACCATCTCTACCTGAAAAAAGACCTTTTGCATATTTTTCTTCTAATAACTGAACAGGTGTTTTAACCCTGGACTTTACTACTACTTCTTCCAAAGTCATAGAGGCTAATAATTTTCTTTGCTTTTCTTGTTCTGCAAAAAATAAATTCAGTTTAGCCCTAGCTGCACTATCGGTTGTATAAGCTTGAAAACCTATGGGGTCTATTTGTATTTTACTTAATGTTGGTTTTATTAATCCATTGTCAAATTGAACCACTGTCTGATTTTCTAATTTTGACTTACCATTTATTGAATAATAAACTCTGGAAGTATCATAGAAGAAAACCGATTTATCTTCAAAGCTTCCATCTTTTGCCACCGGTACAAATAACACCTTATTGGTGCTATCCTTTCCTTGTATAATTACATTTAATAAAAGATTTTCAGTAGATTTTGCCAAAGCACCGCCGTAAAATTTACCAGTTAGTTTCATTGACTCGGTTTCTCTAGGATAAGGTAAAGTAGGTAAAATACCTGCCTTCATTTTTGTCCAATCAAACCTGCGCCAACCGTTGGTAAGCATCACTAAATCTAAATGAGCCGTTACAGAATCCGCATCACTTGTAAAATAATAAGCAGGATTATATACTTTACCTTTAATATCACTACTTAAAAGAAAATCGGAATAAATAGTTTGTTGCTCTGGCATGACAACAGAGGCATCGGTGATAGATATAGACATATTGGTGGCTGCTGTATCCTTTATAATAATTTCAAGCACATTTTTGCCTCTTTTATTAGTATTGGCAATACCCACATTCAAATTAGCATTAAACTCATGTAAACGATTATTCACCATTACTATTCTCTCCGCAATGGGTAACCAATCCTTGGTAAATAAAGTGAATTGCACCACACCTGTAAGTAGTTCTTCAATGGGTAGGGCTACTTTTTGCACCTGACGCTCTTCTCCTTTAAATTCTACTGTATAAAGTAAATGTTGATTTTGATGCACTAGCAAACGCATGTGCTTAAAGTTTAATGGAACAGCTAGGGTTCTTTCCACTTGCGCGTAGGCATTTTCATTGTCCATACTAATTTTTAAAATAGCGCCTTCTTTGCTAGCCGCTGCAATAGGGCTAGTTCCTTTTACACCGTTTTCATCTGTCCAATTTAATTGATACTTTTCTCCTTCAATAGGCCTTAATTTAAACGCGCCCATGCCATCGTGTAAAACTTTTAAAGTATCCAATACTTTGTTTTTATCATTTACTAAAAAGCCCTTGATAAAAACAGGACCTCCAAAATTGTTCGTAGCTTTAAAAGCAATTTTATGCATTAAGCCCTCCACAAATGTTCCTCCTTCTGGAAAAACATCTACCCTTGTTTTAGGTATAGTGCTATTTTTAGTTTTGGAAGCTACCCCATTATTGATAGAAATATATTTTTCATATAAAAAAACACTATCATCATTTAACATCCAACGCGTATAAGCCTTGGCTCTTAAAAAATTGCCTTTATAATCAGCAGGCACTTCGAAACTGCCTTTGGCTGATGATTGAAATAAAGGAGCTACTGTTTGCTTTATATAATTACCATTATTATCATACCAACTAACATATACATTCTTACTTAAGCTGGTCCACTCCACACCAGATAGTACATAAAGCTTATAAAAAATAGTCTCCCCTGTATTATACATGGTTTTGTCAAAATGAATATGAATTTTTTCATGTGGAAATTCTTCTTCATATATATTTAATAGCGAATCGAATGCTTGTGCCTTTGCCTTAAATGAGAAAAGGATGGTAAATAAAAAAAGTATAGTAAGGACCTTAGTTAATGTAGCTAATTGAAATATATGATTGCGCATGGTATTTGATAAACGTTTGTGATAAACTATTTTATTTTGTAGCAGCTGGATGATTGCTTTTTTTAATGTAATTAATACCTAGTACAATAAGTATAATCAATAATCCAAAAAATTCTCTTGACTCTTCAATCCAAGGTTTTTCAGCCTTCATATTGGATGCAATATTAGAGGCATTGTGAAATTGAATCCAATCGATAATACCATTGGTATCAAACATTTTATAAATAGCATATGCACCAAATACTAAAAAACCAGCCCAATAGGCTATTGAAGAAATAGGCTTCTGTATACATTTTAAAAAACAAAGTAGTGCAGGATACATATAAATAGGTACCCATAAATAAGGATCGGGGTCGTTATATTGAACTACCGCAAATAAAATAAAAACGATACAAAAAAAGATATTAAAAAACTTCATTTAGAAAAGCGTTAGCTGTTTAATTGACTATTATAAAGTTAATAATAATTAAATGTCTACACTCTTCTTTTCGTCCAAAAAGGTAAAAAATTCGCGTTCAAGCCTATTTTAGGTAATTAAAGTTCAATGCTTACCCCTGGTTCAATGTTAAAATAACAGATTTCAAATCATATATATTATCAAATATATAATTAGGATTAACTTTTGATAATTCATCCTTGGTATGCGCGCCCGTAGTGACCCCAATATTATATAAACAACCCGCATTGCGGCCTTCTTCAATATCAATGGTAGAATCCCCTACTTTAATGACAGAGGCTGCATCAGCAATGTTTAATTTTTCCATAGCGAGTAATATCATATCAGGGTTCGGTCTATTCTTAGTAACATCAGAGGCGGTAACTAGTAAATCATAATGCTGGCCAAGTTCCCAATTTAATTTTTGTATTAATAAACTAGCGGTTGCATGGTTGTAGCCTGTGTTTAGTACCACTTTAATGCCCATATCTCTTAATTCTTTAAATAACCTTTCCGTATTTTTAGTGGGTACCACAATTAAATTTTCGTAAGCCTTATCAAGTAGCCCTAAAAAGTCTTTGAATATTTCTTGAATAGTTTCTTCATTTAAAGTAATATGACTTTCTGCTAATGTTTCTCTAATAGCTTGTAATTTTTCCTTACCCGCTCCCCATTTTAATACATCTTCAAATGTAATACTAGGGCACTGCTTTTCAATAGCCTTGTGCAGCGTCTGATACACTACATTGCCTTCATCTACCGAAGTGCCTGCCATATCAAATACAACCATTTTAATTTTCATACAATTATTTTATAGATGACTCAATATTATTTTATGGATGATTCAATGGCTTCAATAAAAGATTCTATAGAGGGGCTCACTAGATTAGGGTCTTTTGCTAAATCATCCCATCTTCTTAAATTCACCGCTTCTTTATAATACTCATTTTTCTCAAATAATAAAACTTCCTGCTCATTCATAATACCCCCTTGAAATTCTAAACTTATTTTTGAGGGTGCAGACAAGGTTTCTAAATAACCTGGTTCGGTGGCACATAAATATCTTTTAGCCGCTACATGTAATTTAACGGGCTCCACTGCCCCTAAGGTAAAATGCTTAGTTAAATACTTTTCACCTAATAGTTCATGCATATCATCAATACCCTTATCACTAGCATCATCAGGTAAATCATGTAATAAATGTCCAACGTCATGCAATAAGGAAGCCGTAATTAATTCATTACTGGCATTATGCTTTCTTGCTAATTCGGCACATTGTAAGGCATGCTCTAATTGTGTAACCGCTTCTCCGCCATACATAGAGCCACCATGGGTTTCAAATAAGTTCAAAATTTCTTGTGTTATTGGATGTCTCATAGAATTATTTTCAAAATTATTATTAAATATTATTAATCATTTCTTCTGCAAAACCAAATGACATGGTCATACCATGACCGCCTATGCCATTTAAGATATAAACGCCTGGTTCTGGATTTAAAAATAAATCAGAGGCTCCATTGGTCATAATAGGATAAACTCCATTCCAAGATTGTATCATTTCCCATTGATCAATATGCATAAGTTTTTTCAAGTAATCTAAAATCATATTATTTATTTCAATCTTATCAAAAGGATCGAAATCTAAAGCATATTCATGAGAATCTCCTACGGTCAACTCTCCTTCATTGTTTTGAGATACCATCACATGAATTCCATATTTTAAATATTCTGGAATTTCTTCTTCAATTTTCATTCTTAATTTTGTAAGTGAAGAAGAAGCTGTAAAGCTTTTGTAATGAAGTAAAGAAAGTCCGCCGCAAATAGAGGCCCCAATTCTGTAGTTAGGGACTTTATGTTTGAAGCGCATCATTTGTAATTTGGTCTTTATGATGGGTTGTTGCTTAAATTGAGCTGGATATAAGGTTTCAAAATCGGCCCCTGAACAAACACAAATCATGTCTGCACTGTACTTCGTTTTGCCTGCAAACGCTGCATTAGAGGTGACACTTGTAATGGCAGTGCCCCAAATAAATTGTACATTATATTTTTCACTTAAATAGGCAGGTAATTTTCTGATACCTTCTCTTGGATCAATAATAGCCTCATCTTCACTTCTTAGTGCTCCCATTAAACCCTCGCCATTAATACCATTGTAATCGTCCAAAACGGTTTGTTTTGAAATAACTGAAACGGGTCTATTTTTAGATTTAAAAAAACTGCCAATTTCTTCCACCACATTCATCTCTTCTTTACAATACGCTAAATGTAAACTACCACAAGCGTTGTAAGGTATTTCAGCGGCATGTAAGAAGTCTAACCAAATTTCCTTGGTTCTTACTGCCCTATTGTACAATTTACCGTCTGGTTGACCTACGGGCCAAAGCATACCAAAGTTTCTTACGCTGGCTCCTAATGAAAATTGACTTCTTTCAATGACTGTTACGGTATATCCTTTTTCTGCTAAAGACCTCGCTGTAGCAAGCCCTAAGATACCCGCCCCCACAACGATGGCTGATTTATTGTTCATAATTATATGTTTTGTACTTTTTATTAAAATATAAAAGTGTTGTAATACTAATTAAACTACCCAAAATAGACAAAGCTAAAACGCCATGACTATAAAAATAAGTCCAACTTATTGAAATGCCCATTGAACCTTTGGCTATAATAACAAACACAGTTGCTAAATACCCAAAAGAATCAACTAAGTACATAAAATACCCCACATTTCCTTTTATTTTAAAGCTTGCAATCATTCGGTCAAATAATATGCAATTAAAAGGTATATAACCCATATACAACCCTAGGCCCACTAAAACTATCCATACATAGCCAGATATGAGCTGTTGCATAAAAAGAAAGGTACTTAGGCCACAAAGAATAAATCCAGCTAAAATAATTAGCTGTGAAATCTGAAAAGCTAATTTATTATTATTAATATAAATCATACTTGCAATAAGAACAAGTACAGAGACTGCTATAGGTATTTCAGTACTTGTAAAAATACCCGCACTATTTCCATAACCCAATTCTAACCAAATATCTGCTGCAAAATTGTCTCTTATGTCTCTAAAGAGGGTGAGTAGTATGTAAATGAAAATAAATGAAACTAAGCCAAAAGAAAACATATTGAAAAAACGTTTTCTTTCATTTTTATCCATCGGTACTCTAATCGATTTTTCTGCTGCTTCTTCAGGACTGGGGTCAGGTATTTTTTCTAATAAATAGACTAATATAGTTACAGGAACTAAAAAAACTAGTCCTGTATAAAATGGGATCCAGTTTTCTTGAATATGATAAGTAAGTTGAATCCACTTTGCTACCGTTTTAACAAATCCAGAAGAAACAATAAAACTAACCGCCATCGTAGCGCCAATAAAATCAGATGTTTTACGGCCTTCTACAAAAGAAAAAATCAAACCCCATAAAACCCCCAAGGGAAGACCATTTCAATAAACTTAATACCATAAAATTTACTTAAGGTATAGCCCAATACCTGGGCAATTACTAAAATATTTTTATAATCTACTCCAAATATTTTAGGTTCATCTAGATACAATCCAATAGTAAATGGTTTTCTGAAAGCATATACAGATGCATATGTCAAAAAACAAATTACTGCTATAGAAACAGAAATCAAAAAGCTATTTATCTTTTCTTTTTTCAATATTATTGGACTCTATAAAATTAAGAAAGAGTCCCGATACATCGGGACTCTTTCTTTTCGATTGCTTGCTTAAAACCATATAAACCCCCGTTTATATACTTTCTTTATTTAATGATCCACATTTTAGCGTTGATGTCATCAGTACCGCCATATTGAGCACTGATAGCAGCTTCCAAGTTTGTCTTGTTGTTAATTCTTTCTGCACTTGGATATTGGAAACGCAATGCAACTCTTTGGCTATTACCAGAACCTGCACCTGTATGGAAAGTAGGTACACCCGTTCTTCTCCAGTTATAATAACCTTCGAAGCCGCTGTTTTGGTACATTGCTAAATACTTTTGTAACAAAATTTGCTTTAAACCATCTGCATTGTTACCAGCATATTTAACTGTTGATTGAGCGTAATAAGTTGCATAGTTAAAGTCAACACTGTATGTTACTGACTCCGCTAAAGTTCCGTTTGGTTTTTGGAAAGTCACTGTGTTAGCACCTTCTTTCACACCATAGAAAGCTTGAGAAGCTTTGATACCATTTTGATACCAAGTTTCTGCATTTTGACTAGTAATCCAACCTCTGTGTGCAGCTTCTGCAATATTGAAACACATTTCTTGGTAACCTACTTGAGTTGTTTTTTCAGCAGTATAAGTTTGATAATAACGCTTACGGTTGATAAATGAATACTTACCTAAACCTGCGTTTGAACTCATTGTAGCTAAATCTTCTCCAGAACCAGCACCCATAAATGCATCATAAGAATTAGGTGCTTTACCTGCAGCCACTAATGCAGCAGCTGGCTCAGCAACGAAGAAAGTTCTTGGATCTTTCAAAGTTGTTAAGTTACCTAAATATGTAGAAGACATATTGTAACGAGTTGCATCAAAACCAAAATTATCTGGATTAGTAGAGTACTTGTTGTATTGGCTATTGTATACAAAAGCTAAATTATCATCGTCGCTGCTAAATAAAGGATATTTTGTAGGATTGTTGATTACTTCAGCAAATTTAGTTTTGATGGCTAAATCAGTATCAGCTTCTTTCATGCTCAATTGGATCAATACTCTCAATTTGAAAGCATTCACCGCTTTTTGCCATTTAGACAAGTTGTTACCGTAGTAAAAATCATTCGCTAATACAAAGTTAGTCGTCTTTAAAGTTCCCATTTCCGTATTGGCTTCTTCTAAATAAGTCAAGATTTGTTGGAAAACTTGTTTTTGTGTATCATACTTAGGTGTAATATTATCTAAACCTTTTAGGGCTTGAGAAACTGGAATATCACCTAAGTTCATTGTTAAATCATACAAAAAATAAGCTTTTAAGTACTTAGCAAGCGCTGTATAAGGATTAACTCCTGGTACAGACTTCTTTGCTTCGTCTTCCATCTTTTGGATGTTCTTTAATACATTGTAATTATTGTATGAAAAACCAGTCCAGTTGTACTCTTGGTTTCCATAATAATCATAATTACATACATAATATTGATTCCATCTTTGTGTAAGATTGAATGCACCTTCGTTGTATTCAAGAAGGACATTGTTTAAAATCAGGTTCGCAGGAACCGCTGTGGCTCTGTTAGGATCTGAGGCTAAAGTATCGAATGACTTTTTACAAGCTGTCATTGAACTTAATAGCAGTCCTAAACTTAGTATTTGAAATATCTTTTTCATATTTATTTGTTTCTTTTAATTAAAATGTGAAATTAATATTGATACCGTAAGATCTTGTAGTTGGTGTTTGCAAATTAATAGAAGATTCACCAGGGTACTGATCAATATCAACATCATTAAA
>JAJTDP010000057.1 GCA_021300455.1 Sediminibacterium sp.
AATGGTAATGGTAAAGCTAGTGCGTCTATTTTTTATACGGCCTTCTTCTGTAGCATTGTCGCTAATAGGTTGGCTGCCCCCAAGACCAATGGTCGTAATTCTCGCAGTATCAATTCCCTTGCTCATTAAATAAGTAGCAATGGTGTTGGCTCTTTTAAGAGATAGTATTTTATTTTGTACACTATCGCCTCTATTATCGGTATGGCCTTCAATTAAAATAAGGGCAGTAGGTTCCGATTGTAAGTAAGTAGTTAAGGCGTCTAGCTCCACATAGGATTTTTTATTAAGTTTCGCTTTATTAATTTCAAAAAATATATTATTGAAATTTTTAGTAAAAGTTTTTACTATAGGTGCTAAATAAAAATTAAGGGTACTGTTCGATAAACTATTTATATTTTCCAGAGATAATATAGTGCTAGCAAATTCATGGCCTTCGCTATTCACTCTAATGCCAATGCTATCTAAATAAGGGAGTCCTAAAATAAAATGACCATTGCTATCTACCTTAATTTGCATGGTATTTGTTTCTTCGTTGGTATTAATTAATACCAGTTCTCCGGCTATTGGTTTTTTTGTAACAGCGTCTGCAATGAATCCGTTTACATAAAATGTTTTATTGGGCCTTGTATTTGGAGCTAGTATTACTTTATATATATCTAAACTACCCCTACTGTCGGCTCTATCACTTGCGATATAACCCTCAAAGCCATTTCCTGCAACTGCAATACTTCCTTCATTATCAAAAGTATTAATGGGGTAACCTAAATTCATAGGGCTTGACCAATTACCGTCTATTTTTTTTCTAATCACAAATAAATCAGATCCACCAAAGCCAGGCCATCCATTGGAGCTAAAGTATAAAGTTTTATTATCGGCATGTATAAAAGGGGCTTGTTCATCTGCAGCGGTATTAATAGTGGGTCCCATATTCAGCGCTTCTTCCCAAAAACCTTTTTCGTTTTTAAAAGTCACATAAATATCTATTCCACCATAACCACCGGGCCTATTGCTGCAAAAATATAAGGCTTGATTATCTGGCGCAATACTGGGAGCGCTATCCCAATAATCGGAGTTAATATTTTTACCTAAATTTTTAGGCTCAGACCAACCCTTTTTTGTTTTAGTTACTTTATAAATATCATATCTGCCATAGCCTTTTTGATTATAATCGGCAGCATAGTAAAGTGTGTTTAAATCCTGGGTTAAACTCATGCTTCCTTTTTTCTCTTCTACATTTAATTCATCTGATAAAGGGCTGGCTTTGGAAAATTTATTTTTGGTAAGGGTACTTGTATAAAAATCTTCTCTTTTAAAATTACTACGGCGCATAAATAAAAACAAACTATCCTGTACCGTAATACTAGGAAAATACTCGGCGTCAGCTGTGTTTATGCTATCTCCAGCGTTGGTCACATTTATTTCTTTTTGAGCAGGGTGCATTTTTGCATAATTACAAATGCTAAGAAGCTCAAAGGCTTTAGTTTTTAAATAGGAGGGAAGTATATTTTTATAGGACTCTAGAATGGAAGCCGCTTTGTTATAATTGCCTAGTACCATATACTGCGATGCGAACTTACCTATATAAGGTAAAAAAATTGTAGTATCTATTTGCATTAATTTTTCAAATGCATCAATTGATTTTTGATATTGTTTCGCTTCTGCATACACTTGATAAAGAAATAAGGTGGCCTCTGCATTACGCTCATTTTTTTTCAATAAATTTTCAAGTAAGGCAATAGAGGAAGTAAAATTCTTTTGTTCAAAAGCAGCTACGGCTTTTTCGTAAATTTTTATATCATCATTCTTTTTTTGCGCCACTAATTGGTGGGCATTCAAAAGCAAAACGAAAAAAAATAAGAAATAATTTTTTTTACCTTTCATATCAATAGCCGTATGTATTGTAAATATACAAATTAGGGTACTTGTATGTACTTATGTAATTGTACGCTTAGTTCCCATTTAGGATTAGCCTTTATATACTCAATGACTAAAGGCGTTATTTCATTTGACTTATCCCATTCAGGTTGTAAGTATAATTTGCAATTAGGCGCTACTTGTTTGGCGTAAGTCTCGGCCCATTCAAAATCGTGGGTATTGAAAATAACTACTTTTAATTCTGAAGCGGCTTGAATACTTTCATCAAGGGGTGCTTTAAATTTTTTCGGCGAAAGACAAACCCAGTCCCATTTTCCAGACATAGGACTAGAACCTGATGTTTCTATGTTCACTTCAAATCCTACTTTTTTTAATGCAGTGGTTAAGGCGTCTAAATTATACAATAATGGTTCACCGCCGGTTATAATGGCCAAACGTGCTGGATGTGCTAAGGCACTAGATACAATTTCATCAACGGAATAAACAGGATGCTTGCTTGCATCCCAACTTTCTTTTACATCACACCATACACAACCTACATCACAACCAGCCAAGCGAATAAAATAAGCAGCCTTGCCTTGATGGTATCCTTCGCCTTGCAAAGTATAAAACATTTCCATCACTGGATATTGGGTAGCTGTATTCAAATTAAAATGTATAAAATAATTTAAAGGCCTTGGTAGGCTTTCATGGTATTTTTTAAAAGTCCTGCAATGGTCATAAGTCCTACACCGCCGGGTACGGGCGTGATAGCAGATGCTTTTGCGCAGGCTTCTTCATAATGTACATCGCCCTTAATTCTAAAACCTTTTTTAGCAGTGGCATCTTCAACGCGTGTAATACCTACATCTACAATAACAGCCCCTGGTTTAATCATATCACCCGTTAAAAAATTAGGCACGCCTAAGGCAGCCACTATCATATCGGCGCCTAAACAAATTTCTTTTAAATTTTTTGTGTGACTATGACAAATAGTTACGGTGCAATTGCCTTGTGCAATATTGCTACTTAATAATATACTCATGGGGCGGCCTACAATATTACTACGCCCAATGACCACTGCATTTTTTCCTTTGGTTTCAATATTGAAATGCTCAAGCATTAAAATAATTCCATAAGGAGTGGCTGGAATAAAAGTATTTAAACCTTGCACTAGTCTTCCCACATTTACAGGATGAAAACCATCTACATCTTTAGCAGGGTCAATAGCTTCAATAATATTAGATTCCTTAATATGTTTAGGTAAGGGTAATTGAACTAATATACCATCGCAATTAGGATCTTGGTTTAACTCGGCAATCTTTGCTAACAAAACAGCTTCTTCCACATCTGCCTCCATTCGATATAAAGAAGAACCAAAACCAGTTTCTTCGCAGTTCTTCACTTTACTCGCTACATAGGTTTCACTTGCTCCATTATTACCTACCAGTATGGCAGCTAAATGAGGCATTCTTTTGCCAGCGGCTTTCAGGGCCTGCGTTTGCTCCAAAAGGGTTGCTTTTACGGCGGCGGCGGCTATTTTACCATCTAATACTAACATGTGGCAAATTTAGTTCTTGTGAATTGCAGTGCTGTAATTTTTTTTTAACATTCCATCCCCTGTATATTTGTGGTCTTAATATAAAGTATGGAACAAAACCCGAACCAGCCCTTAAACATTGAAATTAGTGAAGAAATTGCCGAAGGATCTTATGCGAATTTGGCCATCATTACCCATAGTAATGCTGAATTTGTAGTTGATTTTGTCAATGTAATGCCAGGCACACCTAAGAGTAAAGTAAAAAGCAGGGTCATATTAACCCCAATGCATGCCAAAAGATTTATGAAGGCCTTGGTAGAAAATGTAGAAAGGTATGAAGCTGCCAATGGAACTATTGCAGATATGCTACCTGTAGAAATTCCGATGAATTTTGGAGGTCCTACTGCACAGGCATAGTTTATGTGTATAAGTTCTCTAGATGTTGAAAAGTAGAGCCATTATTTTTTATATTTTTTAAACGATAATTATAACTTTGACGCATATCCAACCCACATGAATCCTTCAGTAAAAATATTCGCAGGCACTGGCTCTCAAGCCTTAGCAGAGAAAATTGCACAACGTTTCGGAGCGCCTATTGGAAAAATAAATATTCAGAAATTTAGTGATGGGGAATTCCAACCTATTTTTTTAGAAAGTATTAGAGGAGACTATGTTTTCTTAGTGCAAAGTACCTATGCCCCTTCTGAAAATATTATGGAATTACTAATGATGATAGATGCTGCTAAAAGAGCAAGTGCCTATAAAATCATTGTAGTTATTCCTTATTATGGTTTTGCAAGACAGGATAGAAAAGATAAACCAAGAGTAGCTATTGGGGCAAAATTAATTGCTACTTTATTAGAAGCAGCGGGCGCACACCGTGTTATTACAATGGATTTACATGCTGCACAAATTCAAGGATTTTTTGAAGTACCCGTGGATCACCTAGACAGCTCAGCCATCTTCATTCCTTATATTCAACAATTGAAATTACAAGACTTAGCCTTTGCAGCACCTGATGTAGGAAGTACGAATAGAGTGCGTGAGGTAGCCAATTATTTCAATGCTGAAATGGTTATTTGTGATAAGCATCGTAAGCGTGCTAATGAGATTGCGAGTATGGTGGTGATAGGAGATGTAACAGGAAAAGATATTGTTATTGTAGATGATATTTGTGATACAGGCGGAACCTTGGTTAAAGCGGCAGCGCTTTTAAAAGAGAAGGGAGCGAAAACAGTGCGTGCCATGATTACGCATCCAGTACTTAGTGGTAAGGCCTATGAAAATATTGAAAACAGCGTTTTAGAAGAATTAGTGGTTTGTGATACCATTCCTTTAAAGTATCCTTCTAAAAAAATACAGGTATTAACCGTTGCCGATTTGTTCGCCATAGCCATTAGAAATGCCTATGAAAACAAGAGCATTACCAGCCTATTTGTACATTCTCAACTAAAGGCAAGAAGCTAATAATCAATTAGTTATCAAATAAAAGGAAATAGTAAGGAGAGACTTTGGTTTCTCCTTTATTATTTCATACCTTCGCCGTCCAAATTATTTATATAAAATAAAAAAATCAGAAATGAAATCAATTACAATCGAAGGCCACTTGAGGACCGAAAATGGCAAAAAAGCCGCCCGCCAGCTTCGCTCTCAAGAAAACGTGCTGGGTGTAATTTACGGGGGTGCTCAGGAGGTTAATTTTTATGCTCCTGCAAAGGCTTTTAAGTCTTTAGTGTACACAAGTGAATTTATGTTAGCACATGTAACAGTAGAAGGAAAAACGTACAAATGCATTTTGAAAGATTTGCAATTTGACAAAGTAACCGACTCATTATTACACGTTGACTTATTAGAATTAGTAGAAGACAAAAAAGTAGTAGCTACTTTACCTTTAAAAATGGTTGGAACTTCTGTAGGTGTTAAAGCAGGAGGAAAATTAATTGTAAAGATGAAGACTTTAAAAGTGAAAGCTTTACCAAAAGATTTAAGAGAGTTTATCGAATGCGATATTACGAATCTTGAATTGAATGGTAATATTCGTGTACAGGATGTAATAGCTCCCAACATGGAGATTATGAATCCTCCACGTATACCAGTAGCTTCTGTTGTTTTAACTCGTTTGTTAAAGCAAGAAGAATCAGCTGCACCTGCTGCTGCAAAAGCTGCTGCTCCTGCCGCTGCCGCTGCTGCACCTGCTGCTGCAAAAGCTGCTCCAAAGAAATAAGCACTTATTTACAAAGAATAATGAATCCCTTCTCGAGCAATCGGGAGGGGATTTTTAGTTATACATGCTTGCTTTTGCTTAAATTTGAAATTGAATCGTATATAACAAATGTCAAAGTTTTTAATCATTGGACTAGGGAATATAGGTCCCGAATACGCGCACACTAGGCATAATATTGGCTTTGATGTGCTAGATGCATTTGTGATAAAGCAAGGAGGTTTTTTTAAATCGGATCGACTAGCCGATGTAGCTGAAGTAAAATGGAAAGGCAAAACATTTATATGTATTAAGCCCACCACTTTTATGAACTTAAGTGGCAAGGCTTTTAAATATTGGATGGACAAAGAAAAAATAGAGGTGGAAAACACTTTAACTATTGTGGACGACTTAGCCCTGCCCATTAACAAAATAAGATTACGCGCCAGCGGGTCCGATGCAGGGCATAATGGATTAAAAGATATTCAACTTACTTTAGGTACCGATGCGTATCCTAAATTAAGATTTGGTATTGGTAGTGATTTTAAAAAAGGACAACAAATAGATTTTGTTTTAGGCAAATGGAATACAACAGAAAAAAAGATAGTAGATAGTAAAATAGTAAAATGTGTGGAAGTGATAGAGTCGTTTGCAAGTATTGGACTATCGAGAACTATGACCATGGCTAATGCATTAGAAATAACCGAATAAAAATAATAGTATGAGTATATTTTGTATTGGAAGAAATTATGTAGCGCATGCGCATGAACTAGGTAATGAAGTGCCTACTTCACCAGTCATTTTTATGAAACCTTCTACTGCTGTTTTAGCAGAAGGAAAAAACTTTACTATTCCTTCTTTCACCAACGATTTACATTATGAAGGTGAATTAGTGCTTCGTGTAAGTAAGGAAGGTAAAAATTTAAAGGGTCCTAATGTATTAGACTATTGCGATGCTATTACAGTAGGTATAGATTTTACTGCAAGAGACCTTCAAAATAAATTAAAAGAAAAAGGCCTTCCTTGGGAAAAAGCAAAGGCATTTGATGATGCTGCTATTTTAGGTAAATGGACTCCCTTAAATGCTGCTATTGTTGCAAGCCCCATTCATTTTTCATTGCATAAAAATGGTGCCATCGTACAAGATGGAGATTCATCTTTAATGATATTCCCGCTAGCGACTATTTTAGAAAGTCTTACAGAATACTTTACCATTTACCCTGGAGACCTCATATATACTGGCACACCAGTAGGGGTAGGGCCTACCAATAAGGGAGATGTGTTTGAGGGCTATTTTGAAGCAAATCAAGTATTTAGCGTTAAAGTGAACCCTTAATTATCAAGAATTTTAACTAAATTTGCCACCCCTTAAAAGGGGTAATAACCATTCGGCGAGGTAGCTCAGTTGGTTAGAGCACAGGATTCATAACCCTGAGGTCCCGGGTTCAAATCCCGGTCTCGCTACATGAAAATCAAGGACTTACGTTAAATCGTGGGTCCTTTGTTGTTTCTGCGTGAGGTTTGCGTGAGGTTTTG
>JAJTDP010000058.1 GCA_021300455.1 Sediminibacterium sp.
AAAAGTCATATTCGTATTGAATCATATGGTACTGTAGATGAGCTAAACTCTTTTATTGGCTTATTAAGCGACTTAGTGAGTAATGCAGATATCAAAACAGTTTTAAAAGAAGTGCAGGATAGATTGTTCACAGTGGGATCTTCTTTAGCCTGTGATCCGGATAAAGAACCCTCTTTAAAAATTCCCGATTTAAAAGAAGAAGATATTGCTTATTTAGAATCTTTAATGGATAAGATGAACGAGGTTTTAGAACCTATGAAATCTTTTATTTTACCAGGTGGACATCAAGCTATTTCAACCGCGCATATTGCACGTTGTGTATGTCGTAGAGCAGAACGTTGGTGCGTTAATTTACAAGAAGAAGATTTATTTGTAGAACCCATGGTCATAAAATATTTGAACAGACTAAGTGATTACTTATTTGTCTTATCAAGATATATTGGTCATTTGAATGGGGTGCCAGATTCTCCTTGGAAACCAAGGGTGTAAATAATAGTGAATAAGATACGACTCTTATAAAAATTTTCCGTCTTTCATTGTTAAGCTACGGTTGCTCATAGCCGCCAATGATTCATTGTGCGTTACAATTAAAAAACTCTGATTCATTTCGTTTCTTAAACGAATAAATAATTGATGTAGGGCATTTGCGTTTTCGCTATCTAAATTTCCCGTAGGTTCATCTGCAAAAATAAGTGCAGGACTATTTAGAAGTGCACGGGCCACCGCTACTCTTTGTTGTTCTCCACCCGATAAACTATGTGGTTTTTTATCCATTTTATCTGATAGGCCCATAAAGTCTAAAAGTTCTTGGGCCTTTTGATGAATTTGTTTGGAAGGCATTTTGGCAATCCATCCTGGAATAGAAACATTTTCAATGGCCGTGAATTCTGGGAGTAAATGATGGAATTGAAAAACGAAGCCAATTTTTTGATTTCTGTAATGGGCTAATGCCGTTTCAGATAACTGGGTGATATCTTGATCCTCAAAAAACACCTGTCCCTTGTCTGCTTTTTCTAAACTGCTTACAATGTATAAAAGAGTTGATTTGCCGGCACCTGAGGGCCCAACAATACTTACCAATTCCCCTCGCTTAAGTTCCAGGGAGACGCCCTTGAGTACAGATACGGGCCCATATTGCTTCCATATGTCCTTGGCTACTAGTAGATTTGGCGTTTGATCCATGGTACAAACCTAGCAATTCCCAGTCAATTTTGACAAAATTTAAAGATTTGTTTACATCCTGTAGAAAAAACAGATTTGGTTATATCGTTTATACGGCTACTTTTGCAAAAAAATAACGCTATGTTTTGGACTTTAGAATTAGCCAGCTTTTTAGAAGAAGCTCCTTGGCCAGCTACCAAAGATGAATTGATTGATTATTCAATTAGAAGTGGTGCACCCATTGAAGTAGTCGAGAACTTACAAGAGTTAGAAGACGAGGGTGAAGTGTATGAAAGTATTGAAGACATTTGGCCAGACTACCCAAGTCATGAAGATTTTATGTTCAACGAGGATGAGTATTAAATTCCCTAAAAGGTCAACTTAAAATAAAGCAACATCAAACTTAATATAAGTACAATGGTATTAGCCACCAGTACTGGTTTGCTTTTAATTAAATAAGCATAGGTTAACCAAACCATACAGCTAAAGTTCACAATAAGTATCATAAGTAAGCTAAGGCTTTCTACATTCTTTGTTTGCCAGGTTAAATAAACCTGAGGTACAAAAGTGATACAACTAAGCAGTGAGCCAAAGTATCCTATTGCTTCTACTAATTTTGGGTTTATTTCTTTCTGGTTCATTTTTCTTTTTGCTTTATTATTAGTAGCGGTTAATTTATCCTTCTTTATTTATTTTCCTGTGTTTATGCTTCGGTGATACCTGATTTTTGCATAATTAAATCACTTACGCCAGTAGTAGAGTAACCACCATCATGGAATAAGTTTTGCATCGTTAAACCATAATGGTAACCGAAACTACGCGCAATAGATTCAAGTAATGCTTTGATATCGGCCATATCGGTATAGAAAGGATAGGTTCTTTGAGCAGCAGCGTAACTAAGGGCTACCACACTAGCGTGATCGTTCAAGGCGTCCATCTTATAAGCAACACTTAACATTTTATGTAAAGACATAGCAGAAACATCTACACCTTTTGCATAATAATCATAGTTCAATTCAGGGTAGGCAATTTTTTTACGAATATTCACACTCATTCCAATAGAATGTAAAACGAAGTCAATTTTACCGCCTAAAATTTCCTGAGACTGCGTAAATAAGTTGGTTAACTCTTCAACGCTGGTAGCATCGGCAGGTATAATTTTAGAATTTGTTTTTTCTGCAAGTGCATTAATCTCACCCATACGCATAGCGATAGGGGCGTTGGTTAATACAAAGGTGGCACCTTCTTCATGTGCTTTCTCGGCCACTTTCCAAGCAATAGAATTGCTATCCAATGCACCTGTAATAATTCCTCTTTTTCCTTTTAGTAAATTGTACGCCATTTGAATGGTTTATTTAATTGCTGTAAAAATAATTATAATATCTTATATAAAGACAATATTGAACTAGTAATACACTAAGAAGCTAGTAGTTCTTTGGCATTGTCTAAGGCCGATTTGCTAGGTGGGTCACCGCCAATCATGGTAGCAATATGTTGCACACGCTCTTTGGCATCCAAGGTTTTCAAATAAGTATGTGTAGTGCTACCTTTTTGTTCTTTATAAACATATAAGTGTGCATTGCCCTTGGCTGCAATTTGAGGTTGATGGGTAATACATAAAACCTGTCTGGCCATTCCTAGGTTTTGTAAAAGAAGTCCCACTTGTTTAGCAGGCTCTCCAGATATACCTGTATCTATTTCATCAAAAATCATAGTAGGTAGGTCCACCGATTTTGCTACCAGTGATTTTATACAAAGCATTAATCTGCTTAATTCCCCACCACTTGCCACTTTTTTAATTGGCTCAAACTTTTGGGTATTATTAGCATCAAATAAAATATCTACTTTGTCTTTGCCAAATATATGGTATGCTACTTCGTCAATAGTCACTTTTATTTTAGCATTAGGCATACCCACTTGGTGTAATAATTTATTGACATTATTCGTAAGTGGGATCATTTGTTTTTCTCTCTTAGCAGTTAGCCCAGCAGCTGAAGTAATCACTTCTTTCTCTAATTTTTTTACTAGAGTCGTAAGCTCATTAATTTGATCATTCAAGTTTAATACTTCAGATAAATCTTTTTCTAATTGTGCAGCAATGCTTAAAAGCTCTGCTGTAGTTTGTACTTTATGTTTTTTCAATAAATTATAACCAAGTGAAAGACGCTCTTGTATAGTGGCAATTTTTTTATCGTCAAAGTCTATTTTATCCTGCCAAGTATTTAAGTCACTAGCGATATCGGCAATTTCAATTTGAGCTGCTTTTAATCTACTTACAATACTTGCAAAATCGGGCTGCCATTTCACGATGCTTTCTAAATTATGCCCCATTTGTTTTAGTTGTTGCACAATGGGGTTGTCGGAATGGTCTAGTATTTGAATGGAGGCTGCTAACTGCGATTTAATACCCACAGCATTCTCTAAAAACTTTAATTCTTGGTCCAGGTTTTCTAATTCATTTTCTTGCAATTGTAAACCGGCTAATTCTTCGTGTAAATGTTGCTTATAGCTTTCTGTTTTTTCAAAATCTTCTTTCTGCGTAATAAGACTTTGCAATTTTTTCTCGTTTTCTTTCCACTTTGTAAAAAAGCCTTGGTACTGCGCTAATTCTTTTTGGGTAGAAGCCAAAGCGTCTATAACGGTTCGTTGAAAATCGGTATCGCCGAGGGCCATGGTATCAAACTGTTGGTGAAGGTCGACTAGTTTGCTGGTTAAGTCTTTTAAAATAGTAAGTGTAACTGGTGTGTCGTTAATAAAAGCTCTAGATTTTCCTTGCGCATTAATTTCTCTTCTAATGATAAGCTCATCATTTAATTCAATTTCATTTTCTTCAAAAAACGATTGATGATTTTTTGGATCAGCTAGTTTAAATATTCCCTCAATAAAACATTTTTTACTTGCCTCTCTGCATACAGTGCTATCGGCACGGTCGCCTAATATTAAACCTAGGGCACCCATAATTATACTCTTACCTGCACCCGTCTCCCCTGTAATGACAGAGAGTTGGTTGGATAGATCAATACTTAGATGATCTATTAAGATATAATTTTGTATTTCTAATTTGGTTAACATCGCAAGCTGCAATATACATTACCCGAAAATGATGCACAAATTTTGTTACTAAGAACGGCTACTGTTTTAGACAACGCTGTATGCCCGATTTTGCTTTCTGGTCTAAGGAGTTTTTGAAAGCGTGGTTTTTCATAGCAATACAGGTATTAAAATACTCGATGGCTTTAGAAAATAAGCCCCTGTGCTCATAGATTAAGCCTATTTGCAGCGCTGCGCGGGCTGCAAAATATTCAGGAAGGTTTTCTCCTTTTTCTATGGCCGATTTATAAAAACGAATGGCATTTTCATCATCGTTCATTAAATCGTAAATGCGTGCAAGGCGATAGGCGAACTCAGTTTTATCGGCATCTGTGGTAAAATCGTTCGAGGTTTTACCTGCAAGAATGGAAAGTGCTTGTGATTGATAACCGCCGTCACTGAGTAACCTTGCTTTTAATAAAACAGGGTGGGGCCAATTGCCTTTTTTAGCATTTTGAAAAGCGAGTTTATCGGCATCGGTAGTTTGATTGCCTTGATTAAAAACATTATTCCTATAAGCAGCCGCTTTTTTAGTATCGCCCTGTATATAGGCAATCCAGCTTAATCTTTCATAGGCATCTTTTACATAAAATTTACCTTTGAATGTAGAAATAAATTCTGTGAAGGCTTTTTGCGCTTTCTCTAATTTTAATTCATTGAGATAAGCATAGCCAATTTCGTATTGCCAGAAAGGAAGGGGTAAATAAGCATCAGACATTTCCATTTCTTGCACAATACTTAAAGCTTTGCTAGACTGCTGATGATTTAAATATAAATTGGTAGCCATATAAGCTTGGTAATGATTCTTTTTAAAATCATAAGGAGTCGATTCTATAAAGGCGAAGGCTTTTTCTTGATTACCTTCAAAATTCATAAGTAAATAAGGGTAGATAAATAAAGCCTCGTTTCTACTTCTAGCGCTGTATTCATCTTTACTATTAATATATTTAAGCACTAAGGCGTTGCCCTCGGTAATTTTACCAGTCATGCCTAGCACATTAGCCATCCATTGATAGGTTTTAGGCACTGTGCCAATAATGGTGGTCATTAAACCATAGTAGACATCGCCTTGTGTGAATTTGGGAAAGGCTTTTTTATTGTCTTTAAAACTTAGGTAGGCTCTTCTAAAATCTAAAGCAGCATCAAAGTTTTTATCAAAACGAATAGACACTAGTGATTTATGTAAATGTGTTACACCAATACAGTATAAATAATAAGGTGATTGTTTGGGGCCTGATTCAAAAAGCAGCATACGCTTTTCAAATTGAGGAAATAATTTTTCGTAGTCGCTTCTACTTTCATTAAAAAATAATTGGTAAAAATCGGCGTAGTTTTCTAGTAAAGGATTGATTAAGTTTTGAGGACTATTTTTCTTCTCTAGCTCTAACCATTTTCTTGCTTCCGGAATTCTTAATGAAGTAATGGCATCATAAATTTGTTGAGACTTATCACTCCAATTATATTGTAATTGTGCAGATAGGTTTCCGCCCAGTCCCAAAACTAAAATTATAAGTAAGTACCACTTTCTCATAGGGTAAAAATAAAGAAAGGGTAGCTGTTAGGCCACCCTTTCGTGTATATTTTTTAAAACTATTTTAGTTCTATTTCTTTTTAGACTCCTTGGTAACATCTTCCTCTACTAAAATACGACCGCAGTTTTCACATACGATAATTTTTTTGTGAAGACGTATTTCACTTTGACGTTGAGGAGGAATAGAGTTAAAGCAACCGCCGCAAGCATCTCTTTCTACTGTTACAACAGCCAAACCATTGTGGTAGCTATTTCTGATACGGTCGTAGCTATATAATAAACGCTCGTCAATATGTGCACGTGCATCTTCGCTATTCTTTCTTAATTCTTTCTCTTCAATTTCTGTATCAGCAATAATTTTCTCTAATTCGCTTTTCTTATGTGTTAAAACGCCATCTTTTACAGCAATTGTTTTCTTAGCAGCGTCTAAGACCTTAATTTTCTCTGCTAATTCTTCGTTTGCATCACGAATATGCTTTTCGCCTAATTTAATCTCTAGGCCTTGCATTTCTAATTCTTTGTTAATGGCTTCAAACTCACGATTGTTTTTAACGTTCTCGCTTTGTTTTTCATATTTAGCAATTAATTCCTCACTTGTTTTTATCATTGCTTTTTTCTCGTCGATAAATTCAGTGATACCATTAATTTCTTCTTCAATTCTAGTTTGTCTGTTTTGCAAACCTTGAACTTCATCTTCTAAATCTTTTACTTCCATAGGTAATTCACCACGAAGAATTTCAATTTCATCGATGCTGCTATCTACTCTTTGAAGCTTATAAAGATTAACTAATTTTTCTTCCACCGAAAAGTCTTTGACTGATGCCATATTTTCAAATTTTTTAGATGCTCTTAAATAAGTGAACCTCAATCTTTAAGGTAGTGCACAGGTTCTGTGTTTACCAAGGATTCGAGGACGGCAAAGGTAGGGAATTTAAGCTTTAAATTAGCAACAATTAGGGAAGCTACCCATTGTTCGCTCTGGCCATGGCCTATATCCACCAGTAAAATCTGGCCATCGGCCTCAAAAAAGTCATGGTATTTAAGGTCGCTGGTAATAAAACAGTCAATATTTTGGGCCTTGGCATCATTTATTAGAAAACTACCCGAGCCTCCGCATAAGGCAATGGTTTTCAATGGCTTTTTGGTGAAATGGGTATGTTTCAATACCTGTAAATTCAATTTTTCTTTGACCCATTGTAGAAATTCTGCCTCATCGGTTTCAAGGGGTAGCTCGCCCACCAGGCCGGAACCAATTTCTCCACCATTTTGGTCCTTAAAACCTGGTTTAGGTGTTAAAATTCTCCTATTTTCTAGATGAAGCCTGTCGGCCAGGGTTTTATTGACCCCCTCTAGTAGGTTGTCTAAATTGGTATGAATGGCGTAAAGGGCAATATTATTTTGGATGGCTTTCACCACTACTCTCGATACAAAATGGTGAGTATTAAATTGCTTCACCCCTTTAAAAACAATGGGATGATGACTTACAATCAGATTCAAACCTTTGGCAATGGCTTCATCTACCACGGCCTCAGTGCAGTCTAAGGAACACAAAACCCCGGTGCATTCATGGTCTGGATTACCTACAATGAGACCTGCATTATCATAAGGCTCTTGCCAAGCTAGTGGCGCCCAATTTTCTAAGGCAGAAATAATATTATTAATTTGCATACCTAAAATTAAATATAAAACCCAACTATTTATGTTTTAAATTGTTAAACAAATTATGAAAAAGGCAGTCTCCGTTTTTTGGTTTAGAAGAGATTTAAGATGGCAGGATAATGTTGGATTATATTATGCATTATATCAAGCCAAATTAAAGGGGCATCAGGTGCTCCCTATATTTGTTTTTGATAAAAATATTTTAGATCAGTCCGAAGACAAGGCCGATAGAAGGGTGGACTTTATTCATCAAACCCTTACCCGTTTACAAACAGAATTGGTTGAAAAAGGAAAATCGCTTTGGGTGCAATATGGTAAACCCATTGAAGTGTTTGAAAAATTATTTACTGAATTTAATATAACATCGGTATATACTAATCATGATTATGGTCCGAAGGCGAATGCAAGAGATAAAGCTATTGAGGCACTTGCTATAAAAAAAGGCGCCAGCTATCATCATTATAAAGACCAAGTTATTTTTGAAAAAGACGAGGTTATTAAAGACGATGGCAAACCTTATACTATTTATACACCGTATGCAAATAAATGGAGAGCAGTTTGGGCGCAGAAAATACCTAAAAAACATCCATCTGAAAAATTGCTCGATTATTTTTTAGAAACGAAGGCTTTTAAACTTCCTACTTTAAAAGAAATTGGTTTTGAAAAAACAGATTTAGTCATTCCTCCTATGAGTTATGATACAAAGCTGGTGAAAAACTATACAGAACAAAGAAATTTTCCTGCATTAAATGCCACCACACATTTAAGTGTGCATTTACGCTTTGGCACTATATCTGCTAGAACCTTGGCCTTGGAAACGCAAAGTTTAAATTCCACTTTTTTCAATGAATTAATTTGGCGCGATTTTTATCATATGATTTTATGGCATTTCCCACATATAGCCGAAGGAAAATCTTTTAGACCTAAATATGATTTAATTGAGTGGCGCAATAATGAAAAAGAATTTGAAGCTTGGTGCCAGGGTAAAACAGGTTACCCCATTGTAGATGCGGGTATGCGTGAATTAAACACCACTGGTTTTATGCACAATAGAGTGCGTATGATTGTAGCTAGTTTTTTAACCAAGCATTTATTAATTGATTGGCGTTGGGGCGAAGCTTATTTCGCAAATAAATTATTAGACTTTGATTTAGCTGCGAATAATGGTGGTTGGCAATGGGCTAGTGGCAGTGGTTGCGATGCAGCACCTTATTTTAGAGTATTCAACCCGCGTTTACAAACTGAAAAGTTTGATAAAGAATTAAAATACATTAGGCAGTGGGTTCCTGAATTTGATAGTTTAGAATATCCTAAACCTATTGTGGTGCATGAAGAAGCCCGCGAGCGTGTGCTAGCTGCTTATGCGAAAGCTTTGAAGGATTAATAAATTGTAAGAAAAATTAAAGAAATTAGTAAAAAAATTAGTTAAGCAACTATTTGACTATACTTAAATAAGTTTTTTCTAATTGTACTATTGCTTTTCTTCCTGTATCTCCCATGTCAATGGTAAAATCGTTCACATATAAATTTATGTGCTGACGCATTACCTCTTCAGACATTTCTTGTGAATGCATTTTAATAT
>JAJTDP010000018.1 GCA_021300455.1 Sediminibacterium sp.
AATTGGCCTTTGATTTATTCTGCACCCCCTATCCAAAATACAAGAAAAGAAAGGCCCCAGCTATATTCAACCAGGGAAAGTCTATAACGACCACCCTCATAGGAGATGGTATTTCAGAAACAGGTAAAACTAAAATTCATGGCTTTGAATGGAATCCCTTAAAGCCCAATGGACAAACTGTTTTAATTGTGCATGGCTATGCAAGCTACTTTTATAAGTTTGAACAATATATTCAGCCCTTATTGAAACAGGGTTTCAGGGTAATTGGTTTTGATGCACCCGGACATGGGCTAAGTGAGGGTAAACACATACATATAGCCATCTATAAACATACCATTGAACATATTATTAAAGAACTAGGTCCCATTGATCATTTTATTGGCCATTCCCTAGGTGCCATCACCTTGGCCATGATTGCAGAAACCATTGAAAATCCAACAAAGCATAAGTTTGTATTAATTGCACCTGCCACTAAAACCACCACCACCTTTGAAAGATATTTCAATATGATGCACCTTAGCCCTGCCATCAGAACTGCCTTTA
Organism: Sediminibacterium sp.; assembly: GCA_021300455.1. Classification (GTDB taxonomy): domain Bacteria; phylum Bacteroidota; class Bacteroidia; order Chitinophagales; family Chitinophagaceae; genus Sediminibacterium. The sequence goes on from JAJTDP010000018.1 coordinate 544, forward strand.
ACGAATTAGTAGAAAAGCGTTCAGGCTTACCTATTACCTTTTTTGAAGCCGACAGGGCCATCGAAAACTTTACTGGAGACCTACTTTGGGTGCACGACAGGGATGATTTGGTTTGTCCCTTCGAAGATTTGGTCGAATTTCAAAAAAAAGCCCCAAAAAATATAAAATTCCTGATTACCAATGGCTTAGGTCATAATAAAGTATATAAAACCCCTGAAATTATTGATAAAATAATGGCCTTTCTGGGTCCTATAGAATAGCTAATTTTTATTTTTTGGGTGAATGCTCTAATATTGCATCGCGAGAAAAGAGAAGATAAGCCAGCAATGGTCTTTTTTCAATTTTCATAATTAACTGATATTCAATTCCAAAAATACCCGTAGGAGCGGTTGACAACTATGTCAAAGAACTTATTAATTGTGGAGTCGCCTGCAAAGGCCAAGACGATCGAGAAGATTTTAGGGGAAGAATTTGAAGTAAGAAGCTGCTATGGTCATATTCGTGACCTAGAAAAGGTAGACATGGGAATTGACTTAAAAAACAAATTTGCCCCAAGATATACTGTCCCTAGTGAGAAAGAAAAAGTAGTAAAGGAATTAAAATCCATGTCAAAGAAGGCAAAGGAAGTTTGGCTAGCATCGGATGAGGACCGTGAAGGAGAAAGTATTAGTTGGCATTTAGCAGAAGTATTGGGATTAGATCCTAAAAAAACAAAGCGTATTGTATTTCATGAGATTACTGCACCGGCTATTAAAAAAGCAGTAGCGAATCCGCGCTTTATTAATATGGACTTAGTAGATGCACAACAAGCAAGAAGAATATTAGATCGTATTGTGGGTTTTGAATTAAGCCCAGTGCTTTGGAGAAAAATAGGCATGCAAAGAAGTTTGAGTGCTGGTCGTGTACAAAGCGTTGCTGTAAGATTAATTGCAGAAAGAGAAAGAGAGATCAATCAATTTTTACCAGAAAGCGTTTTTAAAATTGCTGCATTATTCACAGCTCCTGATATTAATAAAAAGAAAGTAAAGTTTAAAGCAGAAGGCCCGCAGAAATTATCTACTGCAGGTGCCGCTGAAAAGTTTTTAAACGAATCAAAAGGTGCCAAATATACTGTAAAAGATATTGCAGTAAAAGACGGCAAACGCACGCCCTCAGCCCCTTTCACCACTTCTACTTTACAACAAGAAGCTTCAAGAAAATTAGGATATAGCGTAAGTAAAACAATGTTACTTGCACAAAAATTATATGAAAGTGGTAAGATCACTTACATGAGAACCGATAGTATTAGTTTAAGTGAAACTGCAGTGGATGCCATTAAAGCAGAAATTAATTCAAGCTTTGGTGATAAATATTATCAACCTCGTAAGTTCAAAAATAAAAACGAGAATGCACAAGAAGCGCATGAGGCCATTCGTCCTACTTACATGAATGAAAGTAAGGTAGACGACGCCGATTTAAATAGATTATACGAGCTTATTTGGAAAAGAACCATTGCTTCTCAAATGAGCGATGCACAATTTGAAAAAACAACTGCTAAAATTGAGGTCTCTACGAATAAAGAAACATTAACGGCAAGCGGAGAGGTGATGAAATTTGATGGTTTTCTAAAAGTATACTTAGAAAGTAACGACGAAGAGGAAGAAGAAGATAATAATGAAGAAGGAGAAAGTTTATTACCTCCTTTAGCAAAAGGCCAAGTTTTAGACTTTTTAGAAATGACAGGATTAGAACGTTTTAGCAGACCTAGTTCCAGATATACAGAAGCCTCGCTTGTAAACTACTTCTAGGTTTACAGAAGCATCACTGGTTAAAAAATTAGAGGAATTAGGCATTGGACGACCTTCTACTTATGCGCCTACCATTTCTACTATTATGAAACGTAATTATGTAGAGAAAAGAGAAAAAGAAGGGGTTAAAAGAATCTACCAAATTTTAACACTAGACAATAAAGATGTTATTAAGCAAGAGACTGCCTCTGAAATTACAGGTGCAGAAAAAAATAAGTTATCTCCTACCGATTTAGGCTTAGTGGTTACCGACTTTTTGAAATTGCATTTTGAAAAAGTTATGGACTTTAACTTTACAGCTAAAATTGAAGGAGAATTCGATGAAATCGCAGCTGGTAAATTAAAATGGAGCGATATGTTAGCCTCTTTTTACGAGCCCTTTCATGTGACCATTGAACATACCCTAGAAACAGCTGAAAGAGCTAAAGGTGAAAGAGAACTAGGCTTTGATGCGGCGTCTGGCAAAAAAGTAATTGCCCGTATGGGTAGGTATGGTCCCATGGTTCAAATTGGCCACCAAGACGAAGAAGAAAAACCAAGATTTGCCAAACTAAAAGCCTCTCAAAGTATTGAGACAATTAGTTTTGAAGAAGCGATGGAACTTTTCAAACTACCTAGAATGCTTGGACAATTTGAAGAGGAAGATGTTTCTGTAAATATTGGTCGCTTTGGCCCTTATGCTGCCCATTCTAAAAAGTTCTACTCCCTAAACAAGGAAATGGACCCTTACACGGTAACCTTAGAAGAATTAACGCCTATGATTGCAGAAAAGCGCAAGGCCAAAGACGAGAGAACCATTAAAGTATTTGAAAAAGAAAAGATACAATTATTGAGAGGCCCTTATGGTCCTTATATCAAACAAGGTTTACGCAACTTCAAATTGAGTAAAGAACAACAAGAAAAAGTAGAAACCTTGACCATTGAAGAAATTAATGCAACTATTGCTGAATTAAAAGCCAACCCGCCACGCAAAATGGCCAGAAAGAAAAAGGCTTCTTAGTTTATTGCAGGCTTGCTCATTAATTTAAGGTATTGAACATGTGCCTTGATGGCACTAACTACCGTAGGGTATTCAATATACTTTAATTTAAAATCGGCACATGTTTTCTTTACTATTTTAGAAATAGCAGGATAATGCACATGAGAGATTTTAGGAAACAAATGATGCTCAATTTGAAAGTTAAGTCCACCCACTAACCAACTTACTATTTTACTCTTAGTCGCAAAATTAGCAGTAGTTTGAATTTGGTGCACTGCAAATTCTTCTTCCATTTTATTCTCTGGTTGGTTCGCTAAAGGAAAAGCAGTGTCTGTTACAGTATGTGCTAGTTGGAAAACTATACTTAATACAAAGCCTGCCACAAATCCTACCACTAAAAACCCTACTAACCAGCTTACCCAGCCCAACATATAAATTGGTAATACGACAAAAATAAATGCATGGTATACTTTCACTGCCCAAAACTCAATATGTTCAGCTGTGCTCATTTTGCTAATTTCTACAGTTCCAATTTTTTTAGTAAAGTACTTTTTATAATCGGCAAAGAAAATCCAGAATATATACAATAACATATATAAACCCCAAAAGTAAATATGTTGAAAACGGTGTAAAAGATAATGTTTTTGAGTAGGCGCCATTCTCATTAAAACTCCTACTTCAATATCGTCATCTACCCCAGCAATATTAGTATAAGTATGGTGTAAGGTTACATGCTTCATCGCCCACATAAAACGGCTTGCGCCCAACATACTAATAGAAGAAGAAGCTAATTTATTCAACCAAGGGTGTTTACTAAAACTACCATGACTACCATCATGCATCACATTAAATCCAATGGCAGCAATCAGCCCTCCAAATAATATACATTCTGCAATAGCATAAAAAACAGGAGGTGTAAAAAATATTAAATGAATATAGGTAACCACAAATAAGCTTGTTAAAATAATAGCTTTAGAAAACAATTTTAAATTACCTGTTGCTTTAATGGCATGGTCTTCTAAATATAGATTCACTCTTCTTTTTAATTCTGCATGTAATGAATTAGCCATTACAGGGAATTTAGGTGTGATCTGATGCATATTTGACATAGTCGGTAATTTATAATATACAAAGAAAAGGCAAATAGCAATAAGACTAGGCATAATTCTCTGTTATTTACCCGAACGTTTAATAATTCTATTTATTATCTAAGTAATTGTTAAATATATCCACATAGATGGGATAAGTAAAAGGGAATTTTGACGATATTTTTCGTTGATTTGAATAATAATTGAAACCTAACCTTAGATTAACCTATGCAAAAAGAAGCCGAAATTAGCGCCCTATTCAAGCTAATAGACGACCCTGACGAAGAAGTATTTAATACCATTGCAGACAGGTTGCTCAATTATGGCACCCCTATTATTCCCGACCTAGAACATCTTTGGGAAAATACTTTAGACGAAGCTACCTTAGAACGCATTGAAATAATGATTTACAAACTGCGTTTGCAAGATTTGAAAGAAGCCTTCATAGAATGGAAATCTAAACCTGACCCTTCTTTATTTGAAGGTGCTTTACTGGTTACTAAATTTCAATTCCCAGAATTAGCCATTGACAGCTTACGCCATCAAATGGAAAAAATTAGACGCAATATTTGGCTTGAATTAAACAACTACTTAACGCCCTTAGAACAAGCCAATGTAATTAGAAATATCTTGTTTAGCTACTATCAAATAAAGGGTGTAGAAGTGAACTACGAAAAGCCAGAAGAATTTTTAATTTCAGCTCCCCTACAATCTAAAAAAGGCAATGCCATTGCGAATACCCTATTATACGCAGAGCTTTGTCAACAACTAGAAATACAAGCACAGTTTATTAATATTCCCAAGCAATGTATTATTGCTTTTTATGCATCGGACTGGGACCCTGAAGAAATAGTGCCCAACCCTCAAGAGTTTATTCAATTCTATGTAGAGGGCACTACAGGTAATGCCTTCTCACAAAAAGATTTAGATCAATACATGATTCGTTCTAACATAGAACCAAAGAATAGTTATTACAAAGCTTTGTCTAATGTGAAAATTATCAAAAAGCATTTACTTGAATTTGCAAAATGTTTTAATAGCCCTACCCTACAATATAAACAAAAGGACCTTACCGATTTAGCTAGCTTATTAGACTAATTATTGGCCCAAGTATTGAACCTAATATTCAACTAAGCGTTGTAATTTTGGGAGTAAATAAAAAACTATGATTCAGTGGGATGATTTTACCAAGGTAGATATTCGTTGTGGCACTATATTAGCTGCTGAAGTTTTTGCAAAAGCAAAAAAACCAGCCTACCAATTGAGTATCGATTTTGGAAGCCTAGGTATTAAAAAATCTTCCGCGCAAATTACAGCTCATTATAGCATTGAAAATTTAATTGGCAAACAGGTGGTGGCGGTGGTAAATTTTCCACCCAAGCAAATTGCTAATTTCATGAGTGAATGCCTTGTCTTAGGTGTTTATGATACTCAAAATGAAGTGGTATTATTACACCCCTCACATCCAGTTCAAAATGGACAACAAGTAGGTTAATGGAAACTACCTATACACAAATATATCATAGCCCTATTGGTGTCATTAAAATAGTAGCTTCTGATTATTGTATTGAAGAATTGGTTTTTATAGAAGCAGAATCTATATCAAAAATAAATTTATCAGAGAATTCGCCCCCTGTGATTCAACAATGCATTGATGAACTATTGGAATACTTTGCGGGCAGTAGAAGAAGTTTTTCAGTAGCCATTAACCAGGAAGGCACAGAATTTCAACAAAGAGTTTGGAAAGAATTGTACGAAGTACCTTTTGGAAAGAATTTAAGTTATGGAGAACTTGCCAAAAAAATGGGCGACCCTAATGCAGTAAGAGCAGCAGCCGCTGCCAATGGTAAAAATAAAATAGCCATTATAGTTCCCTGTCATAGAATTGTGGGTGCTGATAGATCCTTAGTGGGATATGCCTGGGGAAAGGCCAAAAAGAAATGGTTATTGCAACATGAATTTAGACTAGCACTCGGTGTTCAAACCTTATTTTAAAATAGAGCCATCAAAACCAAAGGGTAATAAATGAGTGGCCGATTTTAAAACCATTACTTTACCCGACATGCCTGCCATAATAATCCTAATGGGCGATTGAAACCTGTTCTGGTAATCTAATAAAGACTGCCTGCACATACCACAAGGCGAAATAGGCTCCACAGAAGGCTTACCTACTGGTTCATAGCTAATAGCTATGGTTTGTATTTTTTCCTGTGGAAATTGGCTTCCTACACTGTTTAATAAAGCACGCTCGGCACAAATGCCTACGGGAAAACTAGCACTTTCCTGGTTAGAACCAATAATGATGGCATTGGAACTTAATCTTGCAGCCGCCCCTACTTTAAAATTAGAATAAGGAGCATAGGCCGTTTGGGTTGCTTTTTTAGCAGCTTCTAAGAGTGCTTGATCAGGGATTGACAAAAGATTTGAATCCTCTAACAAATCATATTCGAATTCAAATTTTTGCTGCATGTAATTTAATTATGTTCTTAATTTAAATTCTTTATTGAATAAGATTAAATAGTCGATTCCATCTAATGGAACTATTATAACTAAACCAAATTAAAGCGGCTCTTCCTACAATATGTGTTTCTGGAACAAAGCCCCAGTATCTACTATCTTGACTACGATGACGATTGTCTCCCATCATCCAATAATAATCATACTTTACTTTATAAGTAGTAGCAGCAGCTCCATTAATAAAGTATTGGCCATTTTGTTTTTCTAAACGGTTATGCTCATAGTTAGTTATGAGTCTTCTATAAATTTCAATAGTGGTGTCATTTAATTCAATAATATCTCCTTTTTTAGGAATACGAATAGCCCCAAAATTATCTACCGACCATGGCGCATGTTCAACATCATTTGGAAAAGTATTACCAATTAAATTATCAACATAAAAACTCACCTCTTTTACTTGTGGCAATTTACGCAAACTGGCAGCAGCCCCTGCTGTCATATTTATCACAAAAGTATTAGGACTTCCTTCCATTATTTTAAAATCAGAACTGGCCTCATTTACATTAATACCAATGGTGTCTTCTATAAAGCTTTCTGGAATAGGATTGCCATCAGTTACTACCATATATTCAGTTTGTGCAGAAGCAGCCACAAATGCTGGTTTCCCATTCACCCATAACCTACTATCCTTTATTTGAATAATATCGCCAGGAATACCCACACATCTTTTAATATAGTTGTCGGTCTTATCTACTGGATGTACTAAAATTGGATAATCGGCTTGTAATTTTTCTCTATTATTATTATACTCGGGCGTTCTCAATACATCGTAATAAGGAAATTTAGATCCAAATTCTGGTAAGTTAATAATAGTATCTCCTGCTGGAAAATTAAAAACCACTACATCGTTTCTATTAATGTTTCTAAACTTAGTTAACCTTTGATAATCGAGTTGCACTAATTTTGAATAAGAAGGTGTGGTAGGTGCCCCTGGTAAAGTATTGTGTACAAAAGGAAAAGAAATAGGTGTTTGAGGAATTTTAGCACCATAAGTGAGCTTGTCTACAAATAAAAAGTCATTGACTAAAAGCGTTTTTTCCATACTCTCTGTAGGAATCACATAGGCTTCAAATATAAATGTTCTAATTAAAGTAGCAGCTACAATGGCAAATACACCAGCATCAATCCATTCTCTTGAAGCCGGTTTATGATAATGTGCTAAAGCCTGTTCTCCATACCATTTTTCTTTTTTTGAAAAACCTAAATAAGGTAAATAAATAAAAGGCACAAAAACAACTAATGCATGTTGAATCACATTTACCTTTTTAAAATGCATGGTAAAAATGATGGAAATCCAAAGGCTAATAAATTGTCCTAAAATGGGAACCAATTGTAACCAAAACCAAATTTTTGGAATACCACATAACTTCACCACTTCCCAAGTATTGTAAATAGGAATCATTGCCTTGGTTTTGTCCCCTCCTGCTTTTACAAGCATGCTATACATACCGATATGCCAACCCAACCAAAAAATAATAAAGATGATGAGTCCCATAAATAAGAAATTATTGTTATAACAAAAATATCCCTTTGTGAGGGATATTTATAAAAAGATTTAGAATTAGTTGATTTTTAATTTGAAAGGCTGAAATAAAGGATAAAGGAACCTTTTTTTCTTTACTTATACTGATGCATTACCTCTTTAATCAATTTAACTGTTCTGCTAATATCTGGAATGGCCAGGGCTGTTAAATTAGGTGCATAGTGCATCGGTGCATCGGCACTGGTAATTCTTCTAATGGGTGCATCTAAATAATCGAAACCTTCTTTTTGAATACGGTAACTTAATTCAGATGAAACTGAGGCAAATGGCCATTGCTCTTCCACTATTACTAATCTATTGGTTTTCTTAACACTTTCTAAAACAGTCATCCAATCCAATGGACGAATAGTTCTAAGATCAATGACTTCTGCGCTAATGCCTTCTTTCTCTAATTCCTCAGCAGCCCCTAATGCCACTTTCATCATTTTGCTATAAGATACAATGGTAATATCACGTCCTGGTCTTTTTACATCGGCAAGTCCTAAGGGGATATAATATTCTTCTTCAGGTACTTCACATTTATCTCCATACATGACTTCACTTTCCAAGAACATGATAGGATCTTCTTCATAACGAATTGCTTGCTTTAATAAACCTTTTGCATCATAACCATTTGAAATAGACACTACTTTAATACCTGGTATATTGGCTAAATAACTTTCAAAAGCAGTTGAATGTTGCGCCCCTAATTGACCCGCACTTCCATTAGGCCCTCTCATCACAATTGGACAGCCTATTTGGCCACCACTCATTGCTAACATCTTACTTGCCGTATTTAATATTTGGTCCAAAGGAAGTACCGCAAAATTCCAAGTCATGAATTCAACAATGGGTCTTAAACCATTTTGAGCAGCTCCCACAGCCACTGCGGTAAAGCCTAATTCAGAAATGGGGGTATCAATTACGCGTTTAGCACCAAATTCAGCCAACATACCCTGGCTTACTTTATAAGCGCCATTGTATTCAGCTACTTCCTCCCCCATTAGCAAGACTCTTTCATCTCTTCTCATCTCCTCGCTCATGGCTTCTCGGATGGCTTCTCTTAAGGCAATTGATCGCATGAATAACTATTTAATTTGAGTTGCAAAAATAGAGATTTATAAAGGAAAAAAGTAATTCTTTGGCATAAAAAAATCCCCTCTACCTGAGCTAGTCAGGAGAGGGGATGTAAAATCTAACCCACCTTAAAACGAATTATAATACGTTATATGCAAAACTTATATAGTAAAGGCCACCAATTGCAGGGCTACCAAAACCAGTGTAATAGTATTTGTTCATCACGTTAGTACCACCTAATTTAACCAAGGACTTAATTTTAGGTACTTTATAAGTAAGTACAGCATCTATTGTTTGGTATGATGGAACCAAACCTGCTACGAATGTACCATCATAAGCAACCTCGTCTTGGTAGTGTAAGCTAATGTTAAAACCTAATCTGTCATTCATCAATAAACCTGGATGGCTTAAACCGAAGTTAGATCTCCAAGTAGGTGTGTTGAAATAAGAGATAAAGCCTTTAGGTAATTCACCAATTTCATCTGTAAATAAGTTCGCAGTAAATACAAAACGATTAGGTAATAAATAATCTACTGATGCACCCCATCCTTTTGTAGAAACATTACCAGTAGCGTTTGTAGAGATACTGTAAGCAATTCTCTTATTTGCATCTAATACATCTAATGGACTAGGACTAGCCGCATTTCTTGATTGTAACACCGTTACACCACTGATGAAATTCTGATAACGACCTGCGTATAAGTAAAAATCAATTAATAATTTTTTAGCAATTAAAGTTTTATAACCAATCTCAAATGAATTCATTGATTCTGGCTTAAACTCTCCAAATACTTGTTGCTGTAATAAAGCAGGATTAGGTGCTCCTGCAGCAGCAGAAGCGCCAAATGCATTCACACTAGCTAAAGAATAAGCAGGGTTGGTATTGAATTTATAGTATTCTCTTAATTGAGGTAAACCTCCCATTAAACGAGTACCACCACCCACTAACAAGTTGATCCATTGGTTTTGAGTAGTTGGGAAACGATAAGCGTTTTGATAAGAAAGACGAATATTGTTGTCTTCTGCTAATTTAACTACTGCAGAGAATCTTGGAGTGAATTTACCGTTGAAGTTAGTATTCTTGTCATAACGACCTGAGAATGATAATTTCAAAACATCTCCAAAGAATTTCTTAGAAAGTTGAGAAAAAGCACCTGTCTCATTGATGAATATTCTTCCAAGTGTATCAGCAAACAATGTTCCTTGAGAATTCAAGGTATATAATTTTGCAGTTCCACCCACTAACCAGTCAATATCATACTTATTTAAATTTAACACTTCAGTTAAATTCAACGTACCTTCTGCAACACTTAATTGAGATTGATCTAAGAACTTACCACCCCCTTGAGAAATAGGAGTAGAAGCTACTTTTGTGAAAAGTGGATTCTCAGCTACATTGCCTGTTGGTCTACCAGCATCGGCTATTACACGTGCAGCATTGTTGGCAGCAGTATAGTCTAAACCAGCATCTCTGTATTGAGTGTAAGCACCAGTATATTGTTGATACCAAGTAGGACTAGCCTTCCAAGCTTCATTGAATAAACGAGTGGTAATAGTTGCGTTAAATGAGTTACCTGCATCTTCCAATGTTTTATAAGCACGGAACATCCAGTTTTTAGATTTCACTTCAAACTTTAATTGACTCAATGCAAAATCACGTAAAGAATAACGATCAGAACCTGTGTATACAGTATTTCCAGAACCTGTATAAGCACTTAATGAAGCTTCTGTTTTATCGTCTACTTTATAGTGCACTGATCCAGTTACTTTTAAATTTTTTGCAGTGGGGTTGATGACAGAAGCCTCACCATATCCAGTTCTAGAAACGTTCATGTCTTTATACCAACCTTTTGCATCACCAAACAAGAAAGCTGCATAAGGTACTAAACCAGCAGTTGCTGGGCTAGCGCCTAAAAATGCACCATACTTAGCAAGTGTATTATACACTGCAGAAGCACCTTGTAATTGACCTAATACTGTACTTGCACCAGCACCGTAAACACCTGCTAATTGAGCAAGGATACCTGCTTTCACTGGAGCAATTAAGCCTGAGTTAATATTCAAACTTGTTTCATCACCATATAAGTTAATACCATCATAGTTTGGATCAGATAATCTTGTACCAGCGATAACACCACCATTTCCATTTCCAATTAATCTTGAATAGTTAGAATTGTTGTTGGCTAACCAGTCTTGTGCTTCAGTATATTGAGCACTTACTTTGTAAGCAAAACGATCGCCAATTTTACTAGCCCATCTTACTGTATAATCTTTAAAAGAAGCTTGAGGACGTTGAGATTCATCGACATGGTTAACACCTTGCTTCACTTGGAAACTTAAACCTTGGTATTTGAATGGATTTTTACTGTTGATTAAAACAGTACCATTCATACCACCAGATCCATATAATGCAGAAGAAGCACCTGGTAATAATTCAATATTATCTACGTCTAATTCTGTTAATCCTACAATACTTGATACGGAGAAGTTTAAACCAGGTAACTGGTTATCCATTCCATCAATCAATTGGTTCATACGGTTATTACCACTGCTGTTAAAACCTCTTGTAGAAACACTTCTAAATAAAATACTTGCAGCGATTACGTCAACTCCCTTTAAATTTCCAAGGATATCATAATAACCTGAAGCAGGTGCAGTTCTAATATTCGCACTGCTAATTCTTTCAATTGTTACAGGAGATTCAAGGAATTTCTCTGATACTCTTGAAGCGGACACAACAACATCAGAACCTAACACAAAGGATGGTGTAAGGCTTACATTTAAACTACCTGAATTGTTATTTACAACCACTTCTTTATTTGTAAATCCAACAGAAGAGAATACCAAGGTATAAGGTGTCTTTTGAGACACAGATAACTTGAAATTACCTTTGTCATTAGTGTAAGTTCCAGAATTATTACCTTTTAGGGTAACTGAAACTGCAGCAATAGTCTCTGAAGTACTTGCATTTTTTACAGTACCTGAAACACTAATTGCATTTTGAGCATTTGCTGTAAATACTACTAAAGTAGATAGGCAAAAGATTGCAAAATGAGTTAAACATTTTTTCATAGATTGTTGTTTTTGATTGAATCGTCATACAAATTAACAAATTGTTCGCATTCTAGAAAAAATTATCATTTGTATCTTAAAAAAATTATTTTTACAGTATGAATAAAAAGCCTTTTCCCCGCCAAATAAATGAGTACCATGGTAAAGTAAGAGATGTCTATTATATTTACAATCAATTACTTGTAATGATTGCCAGTGATAGGATTTCGGCTTTTGACGTCATTTTACCCAGCCCCATCCCTTTTAAGGGCCAGGTCCTAAATCAGATTGCAGCCTATATGTTGGCAGCCACCAGGGATATTTGCCCTAATTGGCTACTAGATACCCCTGCCCCCCATGTAGCCATTGGTAAAAAATGTGAGCCCTTCAAAATTGAGATGGTCGTTCGTGGTAATTTAGTGGGTCATGCCTGGAGAACCTATAGCGCAGGTGGTAGAAATTTATGTGGGGTAAGCTTACCTGAAGGTATGGCTGAAAATGATTTTTTTCCTAGCCCCATAATTACCCCTTCCACTAAAGCCAGTGAAGGACATGATGAAGATATTTCTAAAGAAGAAATTATTAAACAAGGTTTAGCCTCCGCAACGGACTGGGCAGTACTTGAAAAGTATGCTTTGGCTTTATTTCAAAGAGGAAAAGAAATTGCCGCTAAACAAGGATTGATTTTAGTGGACACTAAATATGAATTTGGCAAAATTGGTGACACCATTTATTTAATGGATGAAATTCACACACCCGACTCTTCTCGTTATTTTTATGCTGATGGTTTTGAACAAAGACAGGCAAGCAAAGAAAAGCAAAAGCAATTAAGTAAAGAGTTTGTACGTGAGTGGCTAATTGCCAATAATTTTATGGGCAAAGAAGGTCAAACAGTGCCTGCAATGTCACCTGAATGGATTGATACTATTTCTAAAAGATATATTGAATTGTACGAACAAGTGATTGGCGAGAAATTCAAGCCTCAGCAATTATCTGAAGAAGAAACTTACCAAGTTGTTTGCGCATCGCTTGAAAAGATTAGTTAAGCATTTCTAGTAAATTTATTTTCATTCTTCTCTACTCGTCATGACGCTAAAAAAGTAAAAAAGAATCTAAAATTGTGAACTCGCTTCGCTCAGACATGCACAATTTTTTAACGATTCATTTTCATTTTTTTTACGCTATTCCTTGAAGTTCAGAAGTGAAAACAAATTCTAGAAATGTACTTAACTAAAGATTTCTTCATAAACTTACATATCAATCCCTAAGCGAGGTCTTAAGCGTTGCTTACTTTTATTAAAAATTTGCTTGCCTTTATCAATGCCTTTTCTAAGTTCAATTTGCTTTTCTTCTGGCAGATGTACAATATCGGTACAGGCCTGGGTACAGCAGCCTGCATAGGTTTCAGCACAGCTATTACATTGTATAAATAATAAATGGCAGCCATCGTTTTTACAATTGGTATGCGTATCGCAAGGCACACCACACTGATGACATTTTGAAATAATATCTTCTGTAATTTTTTCGCCTAGTCTATCATCAAATACAAAGTTTTTTCCTTTGAACTGACTCTCTAACCCCTCTTCTTTAATTTGATTGGCATAATTAATAATGCCCCCTTCTAAGTGAAAAACATTTTTAAAACCATGATGCAACATATAGGCACTTGCTTTTTCGCAACGAATACCTCCTGTGCAATACATGATAATATTTTTATCCTTTTTATCCTTCATCATATCTGCAGCCATGGGTAGTTGTTCTCTAAAAGTATCTGAAGGAATTTCAATGGCATTCACAAAATGCCCTACTTCGTATTCATAATGATTACGCATATCAATGACAATAGTTTCAGGCGAGCTTATTAATTCATTCATTTGCAGTGCATTGACATACTTGCCTTTATTTTCCATACTAAAGCTGGTATCTTCAATTCCATCGGCTACAATTTTACTACGCTGCTTAATACGCAAAACCCAAAAACTTTTTCCATTATCATTCACCGCTATATTTAATCTTAAACCATCTAATGGTTTAATGGAGTACAAATAAGTTTTAAAGTCTTCGAATAAATGAGTGGGTACACTTATTTGTGCATTAATGCCTTCAGTGGCAATATAAATACGACCAAAGACTTGCAAAAGACTCAAACCCTTATACAATTCATCTCTAAAAGCCAAGGGGTCTTGAATAGTGAAATATTTATAAAAACTGATGGTGGTACGCGGAAAATTTTCCTCGTATAATTTTTCTTTCAACTCCTTATTGGAGATGCGATTGTGTAGCACTGACATAGCTTAAATTTTTATCCCAATTACAGGTTGGGGAAATTCAACACAAAGATAAATAGAATCTTTTATTATTATGTAAAATGACTAACTGATAAAAGTCAGTTAGTCATTAATAGTTATTTTTAAAAAAATTAGGCTTTGCTTGAACGAAGAAAAGAACCTGTCAAAGAAGCAAGCCCTCCTAATAAAGTACCAATGGCAACTGTTATAAAAATGACTAGTAAATAGGAATCTCCTATTGTCAGAATTTTTGCCACTTTAGTGGATAAAATATGATTATTGGCCGTATCAATTCCAAACGCTAGTCCAGCCCATAAGGAACCAACACCCAAGGCCCCAGCCGAAAAAGAATGTGCAGGTTTAATGGGTATAGCAAATGCAATTATAAAATTAGTAACTACAAAACTCCACCATGGTAAATTGCCATAAATTCCAACAGCATAGGCAAGTAAGGCTGATAATAAAATGGATACTATATATTTCATAGAAGATATTTAAAAATGATGTTTGATTAACTATTATTTTATTTACAAGTTAGTAAGCGTTTAACTTATGAAGCGTTTGATTTTTTAAATTGAATATGCCACTTTGTTCTTTCGTTCTTTATTAATTTTTCTTTGGCTAAAAATAATAATCGATAATATTTTCCGGCTGCCCAATAATCAATAAAGGTATCATAGTAAGCACTTCCCGGATTACCGCTCTGTCCTCCTGGATATAAACCATAGGCTTCTATCTCATCTGTCAAGTGCACCACCATTCTCCAACTAGGTCCATGATCATCAGTAGTGGCATTAATTATATTCTCCCCTCCTCCTATAGGTAAATTCATTCTGCTTAAAGCAGGAATTTTAGTAAGATGCATGACCTTAGTAGCCTTAAATAAAGCCCATTCAAATTTATTTTCTTTTTCTAATTCCAATAATTTTTTAGTGGCATTTTCAATACCTAGGTTTACTTGATCTTTAAAATTTTCAATTTTACCCTTGGTGCTGATATCATCTGCAATAGACCAATTAGAATCTTTTAATAATTGATCTACTAAAACAAAATCATCAGGACTAGTAAGTGGAATGGGAGAACCTGCTAATTCATCTCCCCAAACTGCTTGCGTGACACTGTCCCAAATAATTTTAAATGCCGTAATACCTTTTGAATTTTCGCTATTCACTAAATCCCAGTTATTCATTTCATCTACCATTCTTTTGGCATCGGGGCTCAATTTTTCTACTTGTACATATTTCATTAAAGCAGGTCTTGCAGTGGCCGCGAATACATTATCGTTGTTGGTTTGTAAGGCTTGGATATCTTCTGCTGTAATACCAGACATGGCTGTTAAATGCTTATTAACACTAATGCCTCTATATAAAGGGAAAGAAGTTGCAGTGCCTAAATAATAAGGATAACTAGGATCGGTTGGTTTTTGATTGGCACTACTTACAAATCCGCGCTCCGGATTTTTTATAGTGGGGTTTTCTTCATTTGGAATCATTCCTTGCCATGCATAAGTGGTATCATCGCCTGGCATAATAAAATCTCCTTGACGCTCCCATCTTGCTACAAAACTTCCTTGTTGTTTAATAGCAATATCTTCTGTCTTAGTGGCTAATACAAAGTTTTGTCCAGGACAAGTATATAGAGAAATGGCCTTGATATAATCGTCATAGTTTTTAGCACGGTTCAATCTGTAAAAAGTTTCCACGCCTGTTGAAGAATTATGTGCCGTCCATTGAATGGCTAAATTACGTCCTTTAGATTGTGGATTTTGATAATGTGCATCATACATAGTAGGCCCCCAAACTGTCATAGGTATTTGTTCCACTACATCGGCACTATCTTTTACTTTAATAACTTCTGTTCTTTTTTCAGCAGTGTTCCACTTACCATTATACCAATATTCATTTTCTGTGCTGTCTTTAAATTTAATCTCATAAAAATCTAATACATCTCTACCTGCATTGGTAACACCCCAAGCTAAACTATCATTAAATCCGATAATGACTGCAGGAGAACCTGGGAAACTTGCTCCATAAGTACTATGTGTTGGTGTAGTAATTTGTACTTCATACCAAAGTGAAGGCATGTTTAATCCAAGGTGCGGATCAGAGGCTAAAATAGGTCGACCCGATTTTGTTTTAGAACCGGCTACTGCCCAGTTATTACTTCCATTATTTTTATTAGGCGCTGCAGGCGTTTCAACATTATTAAATTCAAGTGCTGTGGATTGATGCAAATAAGCAGAATCGGCATTGATAGGTTTAATAGGAACAATGGAAGGCTTCTGATATACCGTACCTTTTGGAATAATGGGATCTAAGGAATCTTGATTATTGGTATATAATTTATCAAATAAATCATAGCCTAAAAAATCTCTTGTATTGGTTAATTGTAAATCGGTAGTGGCTGCACGACCTGTTAAATCATAAGACATAAACATCAAAAACAAATAGGTCTTTTTAGGTGTCCAATTTTCAGGGACATAATTCATTAACTTAAATTCAAAAGGCATATCTGCAGGATCCATTTGTTTTATAAAGGCGTTCACCCCTGCTGTATAGGCGTCCACCGTTTCTTTCATTTCAGGATTATTGGCATTAATATTGGCCTCCGTTTTCTCTGCTCCATACACCATACCTAGTCTTCTAAAAAAACGATCAATGGGTAATCTATCGGCACCTGCAATTTCACTTAATCTTCCAGAAGCTACTCTTGTTTGAAAGTCCATCTGCCATAATCTGAATTTTGCGTGTAAATAACCTTGCACAAAATAAGCGTCCTGGTCATTATCGGCATAAATATGTGGTACTAATCTATCATCTAAATACACATCTACATTTCCTTTTAATTCATTTGCCACAATAGAAGCATCGAAGTTGGTATTTACTTTTTCTGCATTTTTCCAAAAACCATGTTGTGGTGATAAAAAATAACCCAGCTTGGGTGACTTTGTAGTACCAATAGTTAATTGAGTATTTAAAACGGCAACTAAGCTAATAGTAACAATAGCCGAGGCAATAAAGGGCAGTAAACGCATATGCAATATTTAGATAACTAAATTAAGAATTTATTTGCCAAATTCTTGTTTAAAAAACTGAACTTGGTCATTCAATGGCAAATAGGGATATAAACTTAATAAACGCTCAGTTTTTATAATACAATTTTCAAGAAAAGCGCGGTGTTGTTGGGATCCAGCAAAAAAGGGTTTATGCTGCATGGCCAGTTGTAATTCAGCCACCTGTTTCATAATACTTTGTGTTTCCTCATTCATATAAGTTTCTACCCATTTCTCCCAAACATAATTGGATGCAGCATAATTGGGATGTACTAAGTCCTCGGCATAAAAACGGTAGTCTCTTAAATCATCTATCACATATTCATAAGAAGGGAAATAAGCAATATTTTCTGCGCCATCCACTATTTCATGCACGGCTTGAATTAAGACAGCCTTGCTCCTATTATTTTCCACTAAGCCTTCTCTTAAATGTCGAACTGGGCTTATGGTAAATATAATTTGTAAATGAGGATTAAACTGCAAAACTTCCTCTACCATTTTTTTTAATAAAATAGTTAATGCCCCTGGTTTCATTAATTCTTTATCGAACCAAGTAGCAGGTGCTTTATGATTATTGGCCACTACCTGCCCTGCAGTATGTGGTGAATGACTATTCAATTTGTAAAGCCAAGCAGAACCTAATGTAATAACAATATGATCGGCTGTTTTTAAAAAGGTATGACCCTTTGTAATAGATTCATTTATTTTTTCTACTGCCTCGTTAGCAGTAATACCTGAAAAACGAGTATGGTGCTGCCAACTATTCCAAACCTCATTCAGTTCAAAAAGATCGGCCTTGGTATATTGTTTCTTATTGATACAATCCGATAAAGACTGTGCCACACTGATTGGATTAAATAAAATACCATGCGGGTTTTCAAATACCTTAAATAAATGGGTATTTAGTTTTGAGCCCATATTTTCAGAAAAGCAAGAACCTATTAAAAATAAACCATCCCTATAACCAATAGAGTGCTCGGAACGTTTAGAAGGAAGGGTTAATTTAAATTTTAAAGTGCTCATCTAAGGCCAATTATTTTAGGGGAAACATTCTTTGTTTCATGGCTTCATATAAAATAATACCAGCAGCCACAGATACATTAAAGGAATCAAAGTTGGTAGCCATCGGTATTTTGAAAAAATAATCGGCGGCCTTTGCTAAATAAGGCTGCACCCCTCTACCCTCATCTCCCATAATTATACAAGAAGGTATGGTTAGATCCAATTCATGAATATTTTTTTCAGCGCGCATTTCACTTGTAAAAACTTGTATGCCATTTAAATGCAGTAAGTCCACCGCTTTTAATAAACTATTCACTCTAACAATATGTATATGTTCAAGTGCCCCTGCACTACTTTTAAAAGCTTCTTCATTTAAAGCGCCTACCCCTTTATCAGGAATAATTAAAGCCTGTGCACCACAGCAGTGTATACTTCTTCCAATGGCGCCAATATTTCTTACATCGGTAACACCGTCTAACATTAAAAAAAGGGGTGTCTGACCTTTAGCTACGACAAAATCAATGACTTCTTGTAATTCTAAATATTTTACTTTAGAAATATAGGCAAGCACCCCTTGGTGATTCGCCTTAGACATTCCATTTAATTTTTCAATAGGTACTAATTGTATAGGAATACTTTTTTCTCTAGCAGCATTTTTAATTTCACTTAAGCCTTCTCCTTGTGCATTTTTTTGAATGAGTATTTTTTCAATATTAATACCCGATTCAAATGCCTCTATCAATGGCTGACGACCAATAATAAACTTACGCTCAGTTGCAGGACCACGATCTGCATTAAATCTGGATCTTGGATTATAGGGTCTATCTGGTCTTGATTGTCTTTCCTCCATAGTGTTCAAAGTTAATCGATTTTTGATTGCATTGCATTCCATTTTAAAATGGCAGCCACCGAAATTGAATCGGTAATTTTTCCTTCCATTACCCATTGTAAAGCTTTGGCAAAAGGCATTTTTTGAACAGCTAATTTTTCTGTGTCCTCTGGCTCCGCTTCTCCAGCCGTTAAATCTTGGGCTACATAAACTACTGCATACTCATCAGATACTGAATTGGAAACATGCATGCGTAAAATTTCTGTCCAATTTTTTGCTTCAAAACCTGTCTCTTCTTTTAATTCTCTTTTAGCAGCTGTTAAATAGTCGGTTCCTTCAGGACAACCCCCCTCTGGAATTTCCCAACTATATTCATTTAAAGGAAAACGGTATTGACCTACTAAATAAGTATCTCCGTTTTCATCAATCACAATAACGCCAATGGCAATATTTTTAAAATGTACTTTACCATAAATACCCGGCGTACCCGCAGGGGTAATTACTTCGTATTCAGTTAGGTTAATCCAAGCATTATCATATACTAATTTACCACTAATGGTTTTCCAGGGATTTTTTTCGTTCGTCATAAAATTATATTAATCAAGTGTCTATGATGTAAATCTAATTCGCCTATATCTTCTAAATAAAAAGCCCTCTCGAATCTCGAGAGGGCTTTTATAATTCATCCATTTATTATTTTAAACCGAAAGCTTTTTTCACTTTCGCTACATAATCTAATTTCTCCCAAGTAAATAATTCTACTTTCATAGTCTTTGATTTACCGTCGGGTGTAGTAAATGTTTTAGTTACTGTTTCATTCTTACGACCCATATGGCCATAGGCAGCCGTTTCACTATACATAGGAGTTCTTAACTTTAATCTTTGCTCGATAAAGTAAGGACGTAAATCAAATATAGATTCTACTATTTTACCAATTTGACCATCGTTTAATTTTACTTTAGCAGTACCATAAGTGTTGACGTTAATAGAAGTAGGTTTCGCTACACCAATGGCGTAAGAAACTTGCACTAATACCTCAGTCGCTACACCAGCAGCTACTAAGTTTTTTGCAATGTGACGCGTTGCATAGGCAGCAGAACGGTCTACCTTACTTGGATCTTTACCAGAGAAGGCTCCACCACCGTGTGCACCTTTACCACCGTAAGTATCTACGATAATTTTACGGCCTGTTAAACCAGTGTCACCATGTGGACCACCAATTACAAACTTACCCGTTGGGTTAATATGATACGTAATGTTATTATTAAACAACTTAGCGTATTTTTTATATTTTGCTTTTACGCGCGGAATTAAAATTTCAACGATGTCTTTTTTAATTTTCGCTAACATTTTTGCTTCAGCATCAAAATCGTCGTGTTGAGTAGAAACTACAATCGCATCAATTCTTACTGGCTCGTTTTTATCGTTATACTCAAGCGTTACTTGAGACTTTGCATCGGGACGTAAATATTTTATCGCCTTGTTCTCTCTTCTTAAAGCAGCTAATTCAATTAGAATTTTGTGCGCTAAGTCTAAAGCTAATGGCATGTAATCTTCTGTTTCATTGCTTGCATAACCAAACATCATACCTTGGTCACCCGCACCTTGCTCTTCTTTTTTCTTCTTATCCACTCCTTGGTTGATATCGGCAGATTGCTCATGTATTGCTGACAACACACCGCAACTATCTGCTTCAAACATGTATTCACTCTTTGTGTAACCAATTTTCTTGATCACATTACGTGCAATAGTTTGTACATCTAAATAAGCTTTAGATTTTACTTCACCTGCTAAAACTACTTGACCAGTAGTTACAAGTGTTTCACAAGCCACTTTTGACTGTGGGTCAAAGGCTAAAAAGTTATCAATTAAGGCGTCAGAAATCTGATCGGCTATTTTGTCTGGATGTCCTTCAGATACACTTTCTGAAGTAAATAAATATGGCATAGATTAGTATTTAAGGTGCAAATATATTAATAATAATTATAAATTGGACTATAAGTCGGAGTAATAGATACGAACTCTCATTCTGAACTTCTTTCTACTTCCACCCCCTAAAACGACACGCCCTGTAGCTGCTTGATTACCAATAGCGGTGGTTAGATAGTCCTGAACAGGGGCTTCTTTATTGAAAGGATAAGGGGGTCTTAAAGTAACAGAGTCATTCACTGGGGCGATGATTCTAAAATCGAATAAGGAGTCTTTTCTAGAGACAACCCCTTGCATATATCTACTAATATTAAAGGTATAAGAAGCCACATTATCAAAGCCATCAACAGACTTGTAAATTAACTTACCTCCAAACTGCGTAAAAGAGCTGGCGTTGGTAGTACCTGCAAAATCGTTAGGTACATTGCCAAGTATCTTTGAAACAGAATCATAGGTTGCTAAGAACAAATACCTAGGAGGTAAAAATTTAGATTCTAAAATACCTGCTCCTGCAGCATCGGGCACCTGCTCTGCAATTAATTCAGCACGGTGTATAATTTTATTCGCAAAATTCTTTATACCTGGTATTTTAACTTTAACCATGGTGCCTGGACTGGTTTGCACATAGACCAATGAATCATTGGCCACTTTATTAATATGTTTAGCAATTTCAGCACCTGTTCTATTACGCTTAATAAAATTCACATCGCCATTGCTATAAATACTAAACCTAAAGTTTATACTCGTCAGCTGTTAAAGCAAACCCAGGAAAATAAGCGCGCAAAGAAGTATCACTTCTATAAGCATTATTAGAATCAAACTCTTTTAAAAATTGAGTAGCAAAACTTTTAGACAATTTAATGCGAATAGTATTTCTGGAAGCTTCATATCTCGTATAGAATGAATCTGCTATTTTAGCAAAATCAACAGTAGTCTCGCCTAAATTTTGATCGGTTTTAAGATTGTATAATTCAGGATAATTAGAGGGATATACTATATAAGGATTTAAAGGTGTTGCTGCACTAATTCTTTTTAATTGAACTTTTACAGGCTTACTGGTATCGCCATAAAAACCTTTATAAGATAAAATTAAAATAGCCGAGTCGACGACTAAACTATCCTTATTACCTGGAATAAAAAAAGGAAAAAAACTAGGCTTCAGTTGAAAATACATAGAAGCGTTAGTGGTTCCAAAAATAGGATCGTTGGTAATATTACCTAGTACATGATCATCTGTTGCATAGACCCTCATTGAATCTGTTCTTTCCAAGGTTTCAGTAATAACATCGAGTAGGGTGTCTTTTGTGTTATAGGCATCCATTGAAGGAAGTAAACCAAGACCCAATTCAGAACTGCCGATTCTAGTACAAGCTGAAAAAACCAGTGTTGAAAAAAGTGATATAATAAATATTCTTATTGTATTATTTGATACCATGAATTTAATTTGTCTTTACTTAGATGCAAGTTCGTTGTATAAATCTAAATACTCTGTTAAATCGGAGTCCCATCCGTTAAAAGGAACTACTTTTTTTCCTTTAACAGCAGAAAATTCTGATACTAATTTTTTATCAATAATATCTGATCCAAAAGAAATTGCATCAGCATAAGTAGCACCCCCTCTAAATAAAGCAGCATTATTTAAATCCTTGAAAGGTTCTAAATCTTTTTCTTTAATATTGGTATTGATAATAGCCTTTGTTAATAAATCTTTATTGAACTTTTCTTCAAAAGTATTTTGACCAATCGTGTATACGATTTTAGCATTAGAGAAAACAGGCTCTTTCTTATAGGCATGTTTAATATAGGCTGGGATTAAACCAGTCATCCAACCACTGCAATGAATAATATCTGGAGGCCATCCAAATTTTTTCACTGTTTCCAAAGCACCTCTACAGAAGAAAATAGTTCTTAATGCATTGTCATCAAACCATTTTTCTGTTTCGTCATGAAAAATTTGCTTGCGTTTGAAAAAGTCTTCGTTTTCTAAAAAGTATACTTGTAAACGGGCATTCGGTAAAGAAGCCACTTTAATTTGTAAGGGATAGTCGTCTCCGTCTAATTGAACATTGATTCCAGAAAGTCTCACCACTTCATGTAAACGGTGTCTTCTTTCATTAATCACCCCAAAACGAGGCATTATACAACGTACTTCTAATCCACTGTCGTTGCTTTTTATGGCGAGCTTATTAATTACCT
Organism: Sediminibacterium sp.; assembly: GCA_021300455.1. Classification (GTDB taxonomy): domain Bacteria; phylum Bacteroidota; class Bacteroidia; order Chitinophagales; family Chitinophagaceae; genus Sediminibacterium. Next base: position 23,861 of record JAJTDP010000018.1, read on the forward strand.
CAGCAAACTCAGTCAGCTCTAAATAGGGCGACATTTCTGTGGCAATATATAAGATTCGTTTTTTTTCAGACATTCCTTTTGGATTTAACTCAAACCTTTGTTTAAGTCTGCGAAGGTACGTAATTGTAAGGACTTTAAGAAACAACAAAAAAGACTAATAAATACCCTCTCCCCACTTCATTTCTAGACAATTGGTCGTAAATTGCAGAGAATTGTTTAACAGCATTACCCATGAGTAAATTTATTAAAATAGCCTTCTTCTTTTTCATAGGCATTTTATTGATTTGGTGGAGTTTACATCAAATCCCCCCTCAAGAATGGGACAAATTTACCATTGCCTTACAAAAGTCAAAATTCTGGATCATTTTCCCTGTTGGACTCATACTTGGACTCTCTCATTTAGTGCGTGCTTTAAGATGGAGATTAATTATGGAACCGCTGGGATATAAGCCCTCCATTATTAATACATTTTTAGCGGTCTTAATTGGGTATTTGGCTAACCTAGCCGTTCCAAGACTAGGAGAGGTTTTAAAGTGCACCCTACTATCTAAATACGAGAAAGTACCTGCAGAAAAAATTGTAGGCACTATTGTAGCCGAAAGGGCCTTTGATGTCATAAGCCTGGGTGTTATTTTTTTACTAGCCCTTACCCTTCAATTCAGTGTGGTGGAAGCAGGCTGGAATCAATTTAAATCCTATGGAAAAGCTGCAGGAGATGCGAGCAGTAGCAATCAAACTATTTATATCATTATAGCAGTTATACTACTTGCAGCCATCGCAGCGTTTTGGTTTTTCAAATCAAAATTGCAAAATGCAATACTTATTATTAAAAAAATTATTGCAGGTGTTTGGGAAGGCGTGATGAGTGCCACCAAATTAAAAAAACATAATTTATTTTTCTTCTACTCTTTCGCCATTTGGTTTTTGTATTTGCTAGCAACTTATGTGGGCTTGTATGCAACAGAGGGCACTGAAAGTTCATTTCAAACTGCTATTAGCTGTTTAGCCTTTGCAAGTATTGGTATGATTATTACGCCAGGTGGTATTGGCGCTTATGCCTATTTTATGGCAAAGGTTTTAGAATTAAACGGAGTAGATTACACTTTAGGATTAGCCAATGGCACATTGCAATGGTTTTCACAATTCATAATTATTTTAGTTTTAGGAGGCATTGCTTTAATTATACTTCCTTTATTCAACAAGCAAAAAATTTAAGATGAAAACGGGAACCGCTATTGAAAAAAAAATAATGACTATTGCCACTGCCAAAAATATAATGGCTGCCTTAAGAGTAACCGGTAAAAAAGTTTCTTTTACCAATGGCTGCTTTGATATTTTACATCCGGGTCATTTATTTTCTTTAACGCAGGCCGCACAGGAAGCCGATTATTTAATAGTAGGTTTAAACAGTGATGCAAGTGTTCGAAAATTAAAAGGACCAAGCCGTCCCATTAATAACACAGAAAGCAGGGCCATTGTGCTTGCTCATTTAATAGTGGTAGATGCGGTGGTTATCTTTGAAGAAGAAACACCACTTGAATTAATAACGGCATTGCTACCCGATGTAATAGTAAAAGGTGGCGACTATACAATTGAGCAAGTAGTGGGTGGTAAAGAAGTAATAGCCAATGGCGGTAAAGTTATTATCAACCCTATTGTGGAGGGCTTTTCAACAACTAGCCTTATTGAGAAAATGAAAATCTAATTTATAAATTATACAACTATGGAATTTTTACAACAACTTCAATTGCAAAAGAAAAATGAAGGAAGTTCAACGGGTACAGTGTGGCAAACTAGTAAAGGTGAAATAATTGTTTCTTCCTCTCCAGTTGACAATCAAGAAATTGGAACTGTTATAAGTACAGATAAAGAAGCTTATGAAAAAATTATTAAAACTGCGCAGACTGCATTTTTAGAATGGAGAAATTGGCCAGCCCCAAAAAGAGGTGAAGTGGTTCGTCAAATGGGTGATGCCTTAAGAAAAGAAAAACAGGCATTAGGTCAGTTGGTAAGTTATGAAATGGGAAAAAGTTTACAAGAAGGTTTAGGAGAAGTACAAGAGATGATTGATATCTGCGATTTTGCCGTAGGCCTTTCAAGACAATTATACGGACTTACTATGCACAGTGAAAGACCTTCGCATAGAATGTATGAACAATGGCATCCATTAGGTATTGTGGGTATTATTTCAGCCTTCAATTTTCCAGTAGCTGTATGGAGTTGGAATGCTGCACTTGCCTGGGTATGTGGTAATGTTACAGTTTGGAAGCCAAGTGAGAAAACACCTTTATGTGGTAATGCCATTCAAAATATTATTGCAAAAGTATTTAAAGAAAATAATGTACCAGAAGGCGTTAATAATTTAATTCAAGGGGGACGCGAAGTGGGCGAATGGATGTCAAATGACACGCGCATTCCATTAGTCTCTGCAACTGGTTCTACCAGAATGGGTAAATTATTAAATGCTGCGGTTGCAGCGCGTTTAGGAAAAACTATTTTAGAATTAGGAGGCAACAATGCAATTATAATTTCAGAACATGCCGATTTAGATATGTCTTTAATTGGGGCCGTGTTTGGAGCGGTAGGTACTGCAGGTCAAAGATGTACAAGTACGCGCCGTTTAATTATACATGAAAAAGTATATGATAGTTTTGTGGCGAAATTAACCAAGGCTTATGGGCAAATTAAAATTGGAGATCCTTTAGATTCAAAAAATCATATGGGCCCATTGATTGACAAAGAAGCTGTAAAAATGTATTTGAATTCTATTGAAGCTTGTAAAAAAGAAGGTGGCAAGTTCTTAGTAGAAGGTGGCGTATTAGAAGGCAAAGGATATGAAAGTGGTTGTTATGTTAAACCTTGTATTGCTGAAGCATTACCCCACTACTCTATTGTACAACATGAAACATTTGCGCCTATTTTATATGTAATGAAATATTCCAAATTAGAAGAAGCTATTGCTATTCAAAACGGAGTGCCTCAGGGATTGTCTTCTGCTATCATGACTTTAAATATGAGAGAGTCTGAATTATTTTTATCACAAAGCGGAAGCGATTGCGGCATTGCCAATGTAAATATTGGAACTAGTGGTGCAGAAATTGGTGGCGCTTTTGGTGGTGAAAAAGAAACAGGCGGTGGAAGAGAAAGTGGATCTGATGCTTGGAAAGCCTATATGCGTAGACAAACCAATACTATCAACTGGAGCAATCATTTACCATTAGCCCAAGGCATACAATTCGATTTGTAAAATATAAACTAATATATACCTAATAAAAACAAAATATGCCCAGACCCAGTGCAACAGAGTATGCCCCTTTTTATCAAACTTATATTAACTATACAAGTGGCAAAGACTATTCAATTTTAGTTCAACAATACAACGAACGCATTATTGAATCTTGGAATGCCATTCCCTTAGAGAAAATAAATTATGCTTACGCTGAAGACAAATGGACAATTAAGCAAATGTTTCAGCATGTGATTGATACAGAAAGAATTTTTGCCTACAGAGCTTTAACCTTTGCCAGAAAAGAAACTATTTCTCTTCCTGGATTTGATGAAAATGAATATGCTAAAAATGCAACGGCGGCAAATCGAAATTGGAAAGAGATGATTGCAGAATGGAAAATAGTAAGACAATCTACTAATTACTTATTTAATTCTTTTACGGAAGAAGACTGGAAACAAAAAGGCATTGCTAGCGGAAACCCTATGTCTGTAAATGCATTGAGCTTTATTATTTTTGGTCATGCCCTACATCATTTACATGTATTGAAAGAGCGATACTCTATTTAAAAAATTATACCTACGAAAAAGCCCCGCGATTACTCGTGGGGCTTTAAAATAATTAAAGTGCTTGAGGTTAATTTTATTTTTCTTTTAAAATTAACATCAAGCAAAAAGCCCCGCGATTACTCGTGGGGCTTTTTTTATATCTTATTAAAGTATCTAATAATGCTTAGAAGCGAATTACTTTGTACCGTAAATATGAATCGCTAATTGCACTTCAGAATCTACCATTCCAATACCATAGTTAATACCGAATAGAGTTCTATCAAAAGGCATAAATGCTTCAGCGAAGAAACCTTTATCATCTGCATTTCTGATCACAGCAGAAAAACTAACTGGTGCTTTAATACCTTTTAAGTTTAAGTCTCCTTTAATAGTGGCTCTGTCTGCTTTAGTGTATTCTACAGAACTAATAGTGAAGCTAGCTTCACCGAATCCTAATTTTGCAATGTCGAAAAAATCAGCAGAAGTCAAATGACCTTGTAATTTCTCACCACCGCCAGCATCTGTAACTTTTAAACCAGCGATATCAATTACAAAACTACCTCCTACCAACTTACCGCCATTTACTTGAACAGCGCCAGATTTGATAGGGAAATAACCTGTATGGTAATCACTTTTTTTAGAACCTGTAAAATCTACCTTACTTTTTTGAGCAGTTACTTTGAAAGTTACTACTTCAGCATTTTTCGCCTTAGGCGCAAATGAAAACAATGAAATCGACGTTGCGATCACTGCCATTGAGAACATGATTTTTTTCATATATGAATTTTTGATTAATTAAGGATTTGCTTCTGCTAAAATACATCCTTATGGCTTATTTTTAAAATGTAAAGATATAATTCAATGTTTAAACAACAAAATATATTTTTAGATGATATCATTGCCTATAATCTATTATCTTCGCCAAAATTTTAGTTATTATGAATTTGCATGAATACCAAGCTAAAGAATTGCTTAAAAAGTACAATGTACCCGTTCAAGAAGGGGTAGCTGTTGAAACAGTGGAAGCCGCAGTAGCTGCTTACAATAAAATTGCCACTGAAACGAAGAACAAATTTGCTGTCGTAAAGGCACAAATTCATGCAGGTGGTCGTGGTAAAGGAAAAATAGAAGGCACAGAACAAAGAGGTGTAGCTGTAGGAAAATCTGCTGCAGACATTGAAACATTTGCAAAGAATATCTTAGGAGGCACTTTAGTGACTATTCAAACTGGCCCTGCTGGTAAATTAGTGTCTAAAATTTTAATTGCTCAAGACGTTTATTACGAAGGTCCTCAGCCTACTAAAGAGTTTTACCTTTCTATATTATTAGATCGTACAAAAGGTATGAATGTAGTGATGTATAGCACGGAAGGTGGAATGGATATTGAAGAAGTAGCTCATAATACACCAGAAAAAATATTTAAAGAGTGGGTACACCCAGGTGGTGGCTTGCAAGGTTTTCAAGCAAGAAAAATTGCATTTAACTTAGGATTAAGTGGTGATGCTTTAAAAAACTGCGTGAAATTTGTCACCAATTTATACAACGCTTATGTTGGTTTGGATTGTGGTATGTTAGAGATTAACCCTTTATTCAAAACTTCTGACGACAGAATCATTGCAGTAGATTGTAAAATGAATATTGACGATAGCGCCTTAATGCGTCATCCAGATTTATTAGCTATGCGCGATGTATCTGAAGAAGATCCAACAGAAGTAGAAGCAGGTGAATACAATTTAAACTTTGTAAAATTAGATGGTAATGTAGGCTGTATGGTAAATGGTGCTGGATTGGCCATGGCTACGATGGATATGATTAAATTAAGTGGTGGTGAACCTGCTAACTTCTTAGACGTAGGTGGTTCTGCAAATGCAGCCACTGTAGAAGCTGGTTTCAGAATTATCATGAAAGACCCAAATGTAAAAGCTATTCTTATTAATATATTCGGTGGTATTGTTCGCTGCGACCGTGTGGCGGCTGGTGTGATTGAAGCCTTCAATAAATTAGGCAATATTAATATTCCTATCATTGTTCGTTTACAAGGAACCAATGCCGTAGAAGCTAAGAAATTAATAGATGAGAGTGGATTGAAAGTACAATCTGCTATTCAATTAAGTGAAGCAGCAGCCTTGGTAAAAAAGGCAGTCGCTTAGGTTTTATAGATTTTAAAAGCCCTCGATGTATCGAGGGCTTTTTTGTATTTTTTGCTTTTTTTTTAAATATAAAAACTAAAATTCTCTTTAAAGTTTTTGTTTATACTATTTTTACTTCTGTTAGCGCACTGAATAAATAAACATTCCCTGTTGCCATTTCAATACATTCAATACGCTTGCGTCTTAGTTTTATTTTTCTGAAAGTTCTACCTTTTGCTTCCATAAACAATGTACCATCTGCAACATGTGCAAGTGTCACCACTCCTTCTTTTTGCACTGGATTGTACTTTCTTAATACTAATAATAAAGCTGTTTCTCCATTAGCAGTGGCAGCGGGACTTAGTAAAGTTTTTTGCAAACTCTTTCGAATATCCTCTGGGAATATTGCTAACTGAATAAACTGAGCCAGTAATTGTCCATAAATTGCTTTCCATTCTTTCCCATGCGCCTCCACCCTATTTCTATATTGTTCAAAACAAAGTAAATGCGCCAGCTCATGCAATAAGGTAATCAGAAATTCATACTTATTTAAATTGCCATTCACCGTTATTTTATGATTGGTCCCAAGAACTGCATGCCTATAATCGCCTAATACCGATTTTCTTTCTCTAGTAACCGTTAGATGAACTTTATAATGATTTATAAGTTGAATCACTGGCTCAAAAGCCCCTTCTGGCAAATAGGTATTTAATGCATGTAAAGGATGTTCAACTTTTGCCAAAATAATAATAAATTAAAAATTGATGATTATTTTTTACTTATTGCTTCTTTAATTTCAAGCCAAGTATAAGCCATATATAAAGCCATACTAGCTAATAAAGTGGGATACCCAACTGGTTCTTTAGCCTGCTTAGCATAGGTTAAAGCAGCTCCCGCAAATACGATTAGTTTAAACAGCGTTCCCAACATCACCGATCTAATCAATGCATTGGGATTGGTCTTATCTACTCTTTGCAATCTTATATAATTTAAATACACCATCGCAAACAACATCATATTCACTGCTAGGATAAAATTAATTTTAAAGGGTACATAAAAGCCATTAAATAAGATAGTTTGCCCGGCCACCAAAACAATTATAAATAATAAAAAGGCAGTTAGATTCTGTTTTAAAAACATAAAGTATATTTTATAGTAATAGTATTAATAATTGTTTTGTTATTTTTTCTTCTGCGTGTCTCTCACTACCATAACTAGTGTAAATAAAATAAATAATGAGGGTAAAATCCATGCAGCGCTATTATGCCAAATAAAATAAGCATCTATCTTCTTTCCCAAATACAAGCTAATTAATAAACCAGCTATAAGTTGCGTTCCTAGACCTGCATATTTGGCTAAGCTATTCACCGGATTTATCTTGTTATTGTTATGGGAAGAGGGAGATGCCATTAATCAAAAGATTGTTTGCTTTCTGGTAATACCAAAGGCAAAGTGTCTAGTTGTTTAGGATTACCTTCAGACAATACTTTTTTAATACCTTCTAGATATTGTTCTTTATAATGAATAGCCTGCTCTAAAGAATCGGTTCTGATTTTTAATAGTTGCAAAGCTGTTCTACTTTCTTTAGTACCATAGCCCGGGATATAATATTTAAGTGGGGTAAAAGCAATTAAGGCAATGGTTAAACCAACCAGTAAAATAAAACTAATACTAAAGCCAATATAGACCGATTTTCTAGACAATCTAAACGCTAATACTTCATCATAAGTGTCGTCGTTCATGACCACTAATCGGTAAGTATTACTCGTTCTTTTGAAGGTGTTATTGATGTCAAATTTTGGCATAATGCAGGGTGCTTGTTAAAGATACAACCTATTCTATTTTTTTAAGAGAATAATAGGAAATAAATGTATTTTTAAGGCGATTTTAACCCTTTTATGCAGCATCAAAAAGCCCCTTATAAATTTTCTACGAATTGGTTTTGGGCCATCTGCATCCTCAGCCAATTTTGTTTACAAGCGAATGCACAAAGCAGCATTAAAAAAACACAGGACAGCCCCGCGCAAAAAACGGATTCAAGTAGGTCCCTACTAGATATTAATAATAGCAAGCTTATTAAAAAAGCCAATAGCATTTTAGATAGCACTCAAAAAAAGGCAAACGATTTTATTTTCAATAAGTTCAATAAATTAAAAGGGGCTGCGAATGATAAGGCCAATAAAATTGTAGGTAAAGTAATCCCTCAGGAAATTGAAAAACCCCTGCCCTATGAACGTTTGCTTAATACAAAATACACTTTAGGCAGAAGGGCTTACCAAAATACAGTTTCTCAGTTTAATTTTTTATTTAATGCAGAAGAAGAGTTGAACGCAAACATTTTAAAAGCTAGAAATGAATACTTAGATGACTATACTACCTTAATTAGTTTTTATGATTATGATTTAAGCACCATCGCAAAGAACAGTATCGACTCTATTATTTATAGATGCAATGCCAATATTGTATTACACGACTTAAGAAGCAATTGGGTGGATGACGCTTATTTACTTTTAGCCAAGGCTTATTTATTTCATAAAGACTTTGACACCGCTGGCAGTATTCTCCAATTTATTAATTATTCATTCGACGATAAAGAAGATGGAATGGACTTGCCCATTGGAAGTAATCTAAGAAATACCAAAGGTAAATTTAGTATTGCCACTGCAGAGAATAATCGCTTTTTCGAAAATTTAAATGTGCGTAACGAAAGTATGATTTGGCAGGCTAGAAATTATATTGAAAAAGAAGAGTGGAACGAGGGCATTAGTTTATTACAACTACTAGAAGCCGATGCCATTTTTCCTAAACGATTATACCCTTTTTTAAATGAACAGCTGGCCTATGGCTATTATCAAATGGAAATGTATGATAAAGCAGCGGCTGCCCTTGAAAAAGGAATAGACAATGCCCCTGATGATGCAGCAAAAACAAGATGGTACTACTTAATTGGACAGTTATGGCAGAAGGCAGATAGATGGGATAAAGCCTATCCTTGGTTTAAAAAAGCAAATCAAAATGCAGTGAACCCCATTGTGAGCGTCTATGCAAAAATTAGTATGATTAGCTATGATGCTAAAAATGCAAACAATGCCTGGGAAGAACTTGCCTACTCACTTGAGAAAATGACAAAAAAAGATAAGTATAAACCTTATACCGATATTATTTATTTCGAGATGGCAAAATTAGCCATTCAAAACAATGTTTACAGCAAAGCTAACGACTGGTTAATTCAATCTATCAAAAAAAATAGAACGAATCTTAGACAAAAACAAAAAGCTTTTGAGCTATTAGGGGATATCAACTATTCAAATAACCAATATAGTATAGCTACACGTGCATATGATAGTTTGAATACGGTATTAAAAACAAACCCTAACTACGAAACCATTCAAGCCAGAAAAAAATGGTTAAGTACTATTAGCATTAATGAAAAAATAGTAGAAGCGCAAGATACCCTGCAATATATATACCAACTTAACCCATCCAATCAAGAAGCCTATTTTGATCAATGGCAAAAAAGTATAAAAATTAAAAATGAGTCTTTAAAAGATATTTTTCTAGATAAAATTCCTAGCAGTAATTATAGTATTGAAACGCCTATTAGAAGCAATCTTAGTAGTATTGATAATAACAGTAGCTTTTACTTTGATAATAAAGCTGTCATTGCTCAAGGCAAACAAAACTTTACACAAAAATGGGGGCAAAGACCCAATGTGGATAGTTGGAGAAGAAAAGCAAGCCTTATGAATGCCCCTAGCAGCAATCAGGACGTCTCTAGTACTGGATTTCAAAATATTAACAGTAATGACTCATTGCAAAAAATGAGTCTATCCAAAGATGAAAAAGGAGATGAGAAACTAGATAAAAAGGGAAATGGGTATGCAATGATTATTGATGGCAGTTCTTATTATAAATCTAAACAAGATTGGAATAAAGCAGCTTTAACCAATGCCCAAACATTTTTACTAGAGTTGAACGATTTTGAAAGAGCCTATCCCCTATATCTTAAAGTAATTGCCAATGATATTGACAGTTCGACGACCGAAAGAGCCCTATTGGATTTAGCAAGCCATTACCTACATGAAAATGTAAACGAAAAGTCGGATAGTATTATTAGGATTGTTGAAAATAGGTTTCCAAAAGGTTTTTATGTCACAAAGAAAAAAGAAAGCAGCTTAAAAAAGAAAAGAGACGCTGATTTACTGAATGATTATAAAGAAGCTTACTTCCTATCCCAAATTGGTAATTGGGAAACTTTAGCAGCCTTATCTAATCAATTAAATGCAGATTTAAGAAGAACAAAATGGAACACTCCCTTTAAGTTTATTCAAGTAAAAATGTATGCTCAACAAAGAATGGATAGCGCTGCAATAGTTTTATTAGATTCCATTATACTTCAAAACACCAATGAAAAAATAAAAGATAGATCGAAAAATATTTTAGAAGAGTTAAAAAATAGAAAACAAACTGAATCTTATTTAACTAATTTAAACATTAGCAAAGAAATGCTAGATACGAGTGCGCTCGTGATTACGGCAGCAATTCCCATAGAGAACGCTTCAATTGTTAAGAAAGTGCCAAATGTGATTTCAGCTGAAAAGACTGCCGCCCCCATTATAGCACCCCTCCCATTCACCAATGATAGCAGCGAGCAATACTATATCGCTTTTGCCACCCAAAAAGTGAGTGCTGCTTTTGTGAAAGAGATGCAAACGGCCTTTACCTATTTGAATAATGATGAATTTATAAAACAAAAATTAAATGTAACTTACGTACAGTTTAATGAGAATAGCTATATTGTTTGGATCGGGCCCTTTGTAAACAACCTTGATGCTAAGACGTACATCAATAAAGTGAAGCCAAGGTTAAGTTCGGAAATTATATCATTTGTACCCTCCAAACAATATGAAATATACTTATTAAGTAAGTCCAATTTACTGCTCATAAAAGACGAAGCCGATTTAAAACAATATCAGCAGTATATGTTTAAAAATATTTATAAACCTTAATTAAAATAGTAGTGAGTCAAGATTCAAAAAAACCTAAGAATTGGGTACGCCTTTTTTGGAAATACTATTTTATTTCTGCTGGCGTATTTTTATTATTTATTTTGATGTTGAACTTCGGTTGGATTGGCGATATGCCCGACTTAGATGATATTGAAAACCCTACAGCCTCCTTAGCAAGCCAAGTGTATGCACAAGATGGTACACCGATGGGTAAGTTTTATTTGGAGGACCGTATTACTGTTAAGTATAGAGATATTAGCCCCTATTTGCTTCAAGCATTAGTGGCTACAGAAGATAAAAGATTTTATGACCACTATGGAGTCGATGGAGAAGGTCTTATAAGAGCCATTGCCTTTTTAGGTAGCCAAGGTGGCGCCTCTACTATTACCATGCAAACGGCTAAAAATTTATTTACCGATAACTGGGGCACTAAAAACAAATTACTTCGTGTTATTCAAAAAATAAAAGAAAGTATTATTGCCATTAAACTTGAACGCAATTTTACCAAGCAAGAAATTATCACCCTTTATTTAAATACCGTTCCCTTTAGTGAAAATGTATTTGGTGTAAGCAATGCTTCTAGAACCTTTTTTCAAAAAGAACCGGACCGCTTAACCGTGGAAGAAGCGGCTTTATTAATAGGCATGATAAACGCACCAACTAAATACAATCCTAATAGAAATCCAAAGTTGGCCTTAGAAAGAAGAAACTTAGTAATTAGCAGAATGGCAGGCCAAAAATATATTAGCCAAGACCAGGCAGATGAACTTAGAAATTTACCCATTGCCACTAATTTTAAAAAGCTAGATCAAAACAATGGCCTTGGCCCCTATTTCAGAATGACTTTAGGTGAGTACATGAAAAAATGGTGCAAAGAGCATAAAAAAAATAATGGCGACCCTTACGATTTATACCGAGATGGATTAAAAATTTATACTACCATTAATCCTAGAATGCAATTGTATGCAGAACAAGCAGTAGCCCAGCACATGTCCTATTTACAAAAACAATTCAATCAACAAGCCAATATAAAATCGGGTACTATTTGGAAAGAGTTTAGCGCCCAACTAGAACTTGCGGTGAAACAAACCGACAGATGGAAGAATTTGAAAAAAGAAGACATGGAAGAAGAAGCTATTAGAAAAACTTTCAACGAGCCTTTACCTATGCGCATTTTTGCTTGGAATAAAAACCGTTTTATTGATACCGTCATGACCCCTTATGATTCTTTAAAATATCATAAGCAAACATTACAAACCGGATTTTTAGCAGTGGACCCTTTCACTGGAGAAGTGAAAGCCTGGGTAGGTGGTGTAGATTTTAAAACATTCAAATACGATCACGTTAATATAAATACAAAAAGACAAGTGGGTTCAACCATTAAACCTTTGTTGTATTCATTAGCCATTGAAGAGGCTGGCTTCACACCCAATACTATTGTACAAGACGTACAACAAAATTTTGACGGATATGGCATGGTGCCTAATACCCCTAAAACCTGTACTTTCCAGTCTATTCCGATGGCACAGGCTTTAGCGGAATCTAGAAACTGTTCCTCAGCCTTTATCATGAAACAAATTAATGGCAATAGCAACGAAGCTGCTAAACAATTTGTGGAGTACTTGAAGAAGTGCAATATTAAATCCGATATACAACCCTATCCTTCTATTGCTTTAGGTGCTGTTGAAATTTCACTCTTTGAAATGGTACAAGCCTATACCATGTTCCCAGGAGCAGGTTATAATGCACAGCCTTTTTTTATCAATAGAATTGAAGATAAAAACGGTAATGTACTTGAAAGCTATTCTCCTCAAAGAAGAAAAGTGATTAAAGAAGAAACGGCGTATTCTGTTGTAAGTATGATGCAAGGAGTAATACAGAAAGGAACGGGAAGAAGCATGTATTCTTATGCTGTTCCAACGCAGTCTATTGCAGGTAAAACAGGTACCACCAATGACAATAGCGATTTATGGTTTATGGGTTATACCCCACAATTATTAGCAGGCGCTTGGGTGGGATGTGACGACCGATATATAAGATTCTCAGATAATTATTTTGGACAAGGAGCACACGCTTCTTTACCTATTTGGGCGAGTTTTATGAGTAAGGTAGCCGCAGACCCTGCATGTAATTTAGATGCGAATGCAAGCTTTGAAAGACCATCGAGTATGCTTAACGACTTTAATATAGATTTCATTTCAAAAGATAGCACAGGTTTAGAAGGTATAGATGATATTATTAATGCAGAAGATATAAAAGCTGAATCGGATTATACTATTCCAGATGCTGAAATTGCTAGCCCTGTCAAAAATAATTTGCCTGTAAAAAATAGTGCGCCTAATAAAACTACGCCTCCTATAAAAAATAATTCGAAGGATACAAAAACTAAAGATACAAAGGCCAATAAAGAAGGGGCAAAACCAAAAGCTATCTTTCCTCCAAAAAAGAATTAACGCGTATTTTTCAAGGAATAAAAAATAGAAAAATGGTGGTATAAATTTCTTTGGAAAAAAGCATTCCCATATTGTATTGTAATACGAGGTAATTTAAAACCCAATCCTGTACTAAATCCATTAAACCAATTTTGTTGATTTTGAATATTCAAGTCGAAGCGTCGAATAAAATTATAACCAAAATCAAGACTTACCTGTTCTCCTATATTTACCTCAGCACCCAATATTAAATGATTAAAAATATCTTGAGCAGTGGATGGCGTTTTATACCCTTCCGAAGTATAAAAACTAGGGTCGTAGAAGGTATTGTTCCAAATAGAAAGTCGCTGTGCTGTTAATGAAAATTCAAAAGGTGCACTTTCTAATTTTTTAGAAACGCCCAAAATAATATTTAAAGGAAGTCTTTCTTTTTCTGTGTAAGAGCTAAGCTGTCCTCCCACATTATTGGCAAGTATACTTGCACGTAGTAATCTATTGGATGAAGTATAGATCATAGACAGATCCATGGCTATCCCAGTAGATTTATACATACCATAATTGGACTGTATTAATTTAAGCGTGGCTCCAAGGTTTATATTTTTTTTAAATAAAGAAGCCATGGAAACTTGTGCCACATAATCGTTGGCTAAAAAATTACCCATCTCATTTCCCGATACATCGGTCATATTAATATTACCATATCCCATATAATGTAGCCCCCAACCCATTACCCAATTTTTTTTAGGTAGATAATGCGCTCCACTAAAATCGTACTGCTGAATATTTGAAAAATAAGACTTCACACTTAAATGAATAGTCTTATCCATGGAAGGATCTAATAAAGCAGGATTATACATAGCGAGTCCAATATCAGATCCAAGATGACTAATATTAATACCTCCTAAGGAACTTGCTTTAGCACTATAGGGTAAGTTTAAAAATTGATATACCTCATTGGCATTTGATCTCTGTGCACGCAAAGAAAGAGTACTTACAAAAAATGTAATGAATACAATAAAGCCTACTATATATTTTGATGCTAGGACCACCCTTCTCATAGAACAAAGCTAGGGTTTTAAACTAATGCTAAGTCAAGCACCTGCTGCATATTTTTTACATAATGAAACTGTAGTCCTTTAATAAAACTATGGTCAATTTCATTGATATCTTTTTCATTCTGCCAGCAAAGTATAATTTCTTTCATACCGGCTCTTTTAGCCGCTAATATTTTTTCTTTAATGCCCCCTACAGGTAATACCTGACCACGTAAGGTAATTTCACCGGTCATAGCTAAATAAGGTTTTACTTTTCTACCTGTAAAAGCGGAAGTAAGTGCAGTAAGCATAGTGATACCTGCGCTAGGACCATCCTTAGGCACTGCCCCTTCTGGTACATGCACATGTATAGACTTCGTTGTAAATAAAATGGGGTCAACACCAATTTTCTTCGCATTGCTTTGTAAAAAAGTAAGGGCTGTGTCTACACTTTCTTTCATCACATTACCTAGGTTACCAGTTAACTTTAAGCCCCCTTTACCTTCAGCAAGTAATACTTCAATAAATAAAATATCTCCACCCACATAAGTCCAAGCCAAACCCACTGCCACCCCTGGCATATTTACTGTTTTATAAATTTCATTACTATACCTTGCCTGTCCTAATATTTTATGTAAATCGGTTTTAGTAACCGTTGGTTTCACCTTATGTTTATAGGCAAGTTCCTTGGCCTGATAACGCATAATAGAAGCCAGTTGTCTGTCTAATTCACGCACACCACTTTCTCTTGTATAATCTTCAATTACTTTCTCTAGCACATTGTCAAGCACTTTGAAATTAATTTTATCTAGTCCATGCGCTTGTCTTTGCTTAGGCAGTAAATGTCTTTTAGCAATTTCAATTTTTTCTTCTACTGCATAACCACTTAAGTCAATAATTTCTAAACGGTCTCTTAAGGCGGGTTGAATACGGCTAATATCATTGGCCGTTGCAATAAATAAGGTTTTACTTAAATCGTATTCCGATTCTAAATAATTATCATAAAAACTATGGTTCTGTTCTGGATCTAATACTTCTAATAAAGCAGAAGAAGGATCGCCTCTATGGTCGCTGCCTATTTTATCAATCTCATCTAATATCATGACTGGGTTAGAGGTCTTCACCTTACGCAGGCTTTGTACAATTCTTCCAGGCATGGCGCCAATATAGGTTTTACGGTGTCCTCTAATTTCACTTTCATCATGCAAGCCACCTAAACTTACTCTAATGTATTTTCTACCAATGGCATGCGCAATAGATTTACCTAAAGAAGTTTTACCAATACCCGGAGGGCCTAAGAAACATAAAATAGGGCTTTTCATATCGCCTTTAATTTTAAGCACCGCTAGGTACTCTAAAATTCTATTTTTTATTTTACCCATACCGTAATGGTCGGCGTCTAATACTTTTTTAGCGTTCTTTAAATCATAGTTATCTGCTGTGTACTCTTCCCAAGGCAGGTCTAATAATAAATCTAAATGATTATACACCACTGAATAGTCGGGTGTGCTAGGGTGCATACGCTCCAATTTCTCCAACCCATTTTGAAATAATTTTTTAGCTCCTTCCGGCCACTTCTTCCCTTCTGCTTTCTTTTTCATCTCCGCTACTTCGCGCTCATTGGGGTCTCCGCCTAATTCATCCTTAATACTTTTTAATTGTTGTTGTAAAAAGTAATCACGTTGTTGCTTGTCAATTTCGGTGCGCGTTTTATTGGCCACCTTATTTTTTAATTCAACGAATTGTAATTCTTGTTGTAAAAACTGAATTAATTTTTCAGCCCTAAGCGTAATATTATTTTGTTCTAATAAAGCTTGTTTATCATTTACCTCAACACTTAAATTACTACTTACAAAATTGATAAGAAAAAGCGGGCTTTCAATGTTTTTTAAAATCATGGCTGCCTCCGATGGAAAATTAGGAGACAACTGAATAATTTGAGTAGCTAAGTCTTTTATATTGGATAAGTAGGCTTGAATATTTTGATTCTCTTTTTCTACTTTATCTTCTACCAATACTTTCACGCTTGCTTTGAAAAAAGGATCTTCTTCTTTCATCTCCAATAGTTCAAATCGCTTTTTACCTTGAATAATAATAGTGGTACCTCCGTCTTGCATTTTAATCATTTTAATGATTTTTGCAACAGTACCTATTTGACATAAATCGGCGGGTGTAGGATCTTCTATATTGCCATCCTTTTGAGAAACCACCCCAATTAATTTATCCTTATTATAAGAAGCCTTCACCGCTTGAATGCTTTTATCTCTTCCTACCGTAATAGGAATGACTACGCCTGGAAACAGGACCGTATTACGCAACGGCAGAATGGGTAGTAAAGAATCAATCACCATTTCTGGCTCATTCTCTTCCCCCTGCTCATTAAATGAAAATAAAGGTATAAACTCATTATCTTCTTCCCCCTTAAACAAAAACGTCTTATCCACTCTCTATACAATTTAAATTAAAGTCAAAATGACATACCAGCATAGCATAGCATTGATTTACCATTGATATACTAAGGCATACCCTAATAAGGCAATATTAATGCCAAAAACCCATAATTGATGATGGATGCAGAAATCCCTAAAATAAAAAATCCTCCCCGATATAATCGGGAAGGACCTTCTTGCAAGAAGTTATTTATAAACTTCTGAAATTACTTTGCTTTTACTGTAGTATCCATAGCAGCAGGAGCAGCAGTATCAACAGTTGCAGCAGCAGCTGTATCAACAGTTGCAACAGCAGTGTCAGTTTTTGCTTCAGTAGAAGCACCACCACAAGCAGCTAGTGCAGCGATAGCGAAAATTGCGATAACTTTTTTCATTTTGGTTTTTTTTAAGTTTTGTAAAAATACGTTGACGAAGATAGCCATACACCTCAAATATGCCAAATTTTAACATTAAATTATTCTTAACAGTAGTATTTCGACTAAATTCTACTTTTTTCTGAAATAGACCCTAATGGGCACCCCTGTAAACTTGAAGTTGGCTCTTAGCTGATTTTCAAGGTAGTTACGATAAGGAACCTTAATGTCATCCGGGAAATTGGTAAAAAAGGCAAAACTAGGCACCCTAGTGGGTAACTGAGATACGAACTTAATCTTAATCACATGGCCTCTAACAACCGGGGCCT
>JAJTDP010000059.1 GCA_021300455.1 Sediminibacterium sp.
CCTAGCTAGTAATTGATTTTTTTGTCCAAAAAAACGATAATCACGATACTGAAAATCGGATTGTATATTCCACTTGTCATTTATTTTTTGATTCCCAAAATGAACAAGCCAAGTGCCTACATTATTGGATTGACCACTTACTGCAAGAGTCATTAAACCAAAAATCCCTAGCAGTAAAATAGATCGTTTCATCATTAACTTATTACGGCTTAAAGTTTATTTTCTCCACCTCTATTGATTTTGTTTTTGCATTTAATTCAAAATCTTTAATAATTTCAATGACGTCATAGGCAATTGATTTAGAATTAGTGCAATCAATAATTACTTTACTATTATTTGGAAAAGATTCAAAAGTATTTAACAAGCTAGCTTTATTGAAAAATGAAACTTCTTCTGCAAGTACTAAATGATGCACTGTTTTACCATTTTGATCGCTTACATTGTCCTTCACATAGTGAGAATTGCGGTAACTATGTCTTAGTGTATAAAATATGCCAAATAAGATACCTACTGTAATTCCTTTTAGTAAATCGGTTGCAATAATAGCCACAACGGTTGCCGTAAATGGAATAAATTGCTCCCAACCCATCTTATACATTTGTTTGAATAAACTTGGCTTGGCTAACTTATAGCCCACCATTAATAAAATAGCTGCCAAAGAAGCAAGCGGAATTAAATTTAATAAGCCAGCTATAAATATGGCACTGAATAACAAGAAAAACCCATGCATATTGGCAGAACTTCTTACAATTACTTGAGTCACTGGCAATCCTCCAATTAAGCCAGATACAATATTACCCAAACCTTGTGCTTTTAATTCTCTATTGGTAGGGGTTACTCTTTTATCTGGATCTAATTTATCTGTAGCCTCTACGCTTAATAAAGTTTCTAAGCTAGCTACGATGGCTAATACAATGGCAATTTTCCAAACTTCAAAATTACTAATGGCAGAAAAGTCTGGGAAGGTAAATTGACCAAAGAAATCTCCAATAGAATTAGGTACAGGAACGGATACGATTTGTTGCGCATTTAAACTAAATGGTAAAATTCCATTGGTATAAGCAAGGTTAAAAAATATACCCAATACTACTACTACGATGGGGCCTTGAATAAGTTGAAATATTTTATGCTTTTTAGTAAGTACGGTATCCCATAAAATTAATATAGCAAGTGAAACCCCTGCAATTAATAAGGCACCAGGTGTTATAAATTCATAGGCTCTCATTATTGAAGAAAAAGTATTTTGACCATCTGCTTGTAAAAATGCATCATCGCCTATAGCGTCCTTGTCCCAACCTAATGCATGCGGTATTTGTTTTAATATAATTAATAGACCAATACCCGTAAGCATACCTTTAATGACTGAGCTTGGAAAAAAGTAGGCAATAAAGCCTGCCTTAGCAAAACCCAAAGCTAATTGTATGACTCCGGCAATAACCACCGCTGTTAAAAAAGCTTGGTAGGAACCACCTAAAGTGGCAATGGAGCTTAGTACAATAACTGCTAAACCAGCTGCTGGGCCACTTACCCCTAATGAAGACCCACTAGCTATTCCACATACAATACCACCTACTATACCCGCTATAATACCTGCAAATAAAGGCGCACCAGAGGCAAGCGCAATCCCTAAACATAAAGGTACGGCTACAAAAAATACCACAATACTAGCTGGCAAATCGTTTTTGATGTGTTTAAATAGACTCATTTTTGGTTGAATTTTAAGTTGATGTATCAAAAATAGTAATATTATTTCAAATAATAGTATTACTATCTTAAATAATTGTAAATATTTTAAGTATGTTTGTTGAAAATGGGGGAAGCCCCAATTATATGGAGATAGAATTACAGATTAAAATGAACCCCTCCCTTTATCTAAGGGACCCCGAGCAGTCGGAACTAGGCAAGAATATAATCAAGCACAGTATTCAATTAATACATGATAATGGTTTTGAAGCATTTACGTTTAAAAAACTAGCAGAATCTATTGGAACTACCGAGGCCGGTGTATATAGGTATTTTGAAAATAAACATAAACTCTTAGTATATATTATATCATGGTATTGGTGCTGGATACAATTTCAATTGAGTTATCAAACCAATAATATTGAAGACCCTGCCATCAAATTAAAAAAAGTGATTACACTTTTATCTACCAATGTGGAAGACGATATTACCACAGGACATGTGGACGAATTTCAATTGCATCAAATACTTATAGCAGAAGGTTCTAAAGCTTATTTAACCAATCATGTTGGGAAGGATAATAATCAACAATTTTTTCAACCCTATAAAGATTTATGCAATACTATAGGAGAAATTATTTTAGAATGTAATCCTAAATATAAATACCCACATTCTTTGGCTTCTACCATTATTGAAATGGCGCACCTGCAAAACTTTTTCATGAACCATCTGCCCACCCTTACCGATTTTTCAAAATCTAAGGATGAAAAAGAAATCATTAAATATTTAGAAGAGCTAGTCTTCAATACTATTCGTATTTAATCCAGCCTTATATAGCTTGTAAGCGGTCTTATACAAAACGACAAATAAAGTATTGATAATAAGTTACTTATAAAAGCTGGGCATTCTCATACCCAAAAAAGCTTAAAATTCTAGGTTAATTACTTTCTTTTTTATAGTAATTAGACTAGTTTTAATATTCAAAAAAAACCCAAATATGAAAAAACTAATTTTAAGTTTACTTGTATCGGCATCTTTGATGGCTTGTACAAATCCTACTGCTAAAGAAAGCACAAGTACAGATGAAAACTCAAGTACTGTAGAGCACATTTATAAACCCACCTATGCAGATAATGTTAAAATAGGTGATCAAAAGAATGTATTGTTAGCTGAACAGTTGCATCAAGCAATGTTTGCTAAGGATTTTAAAACGGTTGCAGATTTTTTAGTAGACACTGTTGTCTTTAATATGGAAGACGGAAGTACTTTAAAAGGTAAAACTGCAGTATTAGACTTCGTTGAAAAGAATTTCTCACAAATTAATATCAAAAATTTTAAAATAGTTGCCATATTTCCTACAACTGGAGATAACGGACATCAGTGGGTTCATATTTGGGATGAGGCAGATGTGGAAACTCCAGACGGTAAAACAACAAAGTTCCAATGGATGGACGCCTTTAGATTTGAAAACGGAAAAATTGTTTATTTTAATGGATTTGTAAAATCTCCGAAATAATAAGTTGTAGATAAGATAAATTTTAAGTTTTACAGAAATACAAAGAAGGCCTCTAGCAATAGGGGCCTTTTCTTTTACCCAAATGCATGGCTTAGTCTTCCATATCATTATAATTGTTTACTTTTCAGCTACACTTGAGCGTTAACTATGATAACAATTTTAATAATAATTTTTACACTTGGGTATTTAGCTATTACCCTTGAGCATACTATAAAAATTAATAAATCGGCAACTGCTTTAATGACGGCAGTACTTTGCTGGACTTTAATTATCTCCAACGCTTCCAATAAAGAAATCATTAATGAACAACTTTCCCATCATTTAAGTTCTATTAGCGAAATTGTTTTCTTTTTACTTGGCGCCATGACTATTGTAGAAATTATTGATGCGCATGATGGTTTTCAAAATATTACAGAGCGTATTAAAACCAATCATAAAACAAAGTTAATTTGGCTTATTTCGATCATTACCTTTTTCTTGTCTGCGGTGCTAGATAATTTAACGAGTACCATTGTAATGATGTCTATTTTAAACAAACTTATAGAAGATAAAAAAACTAAATGGCTGTTGTTAGGTTTAGTGATTATATCGTCTAATGCAGGTGGTGCATTCAGTCCCATTGGAGATGTAACTACAACTATGTTGTGGATTGGTGGTCAAATATCACCCTTGAATATTATGAAGCAAACATTTTTAGCAAGTTTAGTATGTATGGTTGTGCCTACTTTAATTATTAATTATATGATTAAAGGAAAAATTGAACTTAGGGCGAATGTGGAAAATAGCTTGAATTTTAACACCCATTCTTTTGAAAGAAACCTCATTTTTTATGCTGGAATAGGTTGTCTATTATTTGTGCCGATATTTAAAAAATTGACTCATTTACCACCCTACATGGGAATGTTTTTAAGCTTAGGTATTATTTGGACATTAACTGAATTAATACATAACAAAAAGCACGTCAATGAAAAAGGTATTTTATCTGTTAGCCATGCCCTTAGAAAAATTGACACCCCTAGTATTTTATTCTTTTTTGGCATACTACTAAGCATTTCCTCTTTAGAAGTTGTTGGAGTACTTCCTCAAATGGCAAGTACATTAAATAGTAGTATAGGTAATTTAAATCTTGTCGCTATATGCATTGGATTATTGTCAGCGGTTTTTGATAATGTTCCACTTGTGGCAGCCTTACAAAGTATGTATAGCCTAAATGATTATCCTCAGGACCATTATTTCTGGGAATTACTAGCATTCACTGCAGGTACAGGAGGCTCCTGCTTGATTATTGGTTCTGCTGCGGGGGTTGCAGTAATGGGCATTGAAAAGATTGATTTTTTCTGGTACCTAAAAAAAATAAGTTGGATTGCACTGATAGGATTTATGGCAGGTGTTGCCACTTTTTTAATTCAACATTATTTGCAGTAAAGTTAATTGCAATAGAAATATATAAATACACAAGAGTCCCGCTGCGAGCAATTGGAGCGGGACTCTTTTTATCCAAAATTCACAGAATATTAAAATGATCTTATAGGGCGAACACTGAAAGTAGTACTCTTGTCATTGGCTGTTTGAAAGCCATTGTCAAAAATTTGAGAGCATGCATTGTACTTACCTGTTTCAGTTGAGCTCCAATAGCAAACTTCTCTAAAACCTCCAATAACTTTCATTTGTAAAAACAATTTATTCAATTCGTCTTTGCTAGGCAAATACCAATCATCATATCCACCCTGGATTAAATTACTGCATAGTGAAGCAGCATTGCCTGCCACAGAACATCCCGATGCAATATCTATGGTATTTTGACTACCCGTACCAATTGAAGAACGGCCAGCAAGGAATTTATCATTACATCCCCAAGCTACTTCACCCGGAAGGTCGGACACTGCAGCAATAATACCATGCTGTAAATTGGCATCATATCCAGGATCTGAAGGGGTTAATAAATAAGCAATTTTACCTCCTTTATAGTCCATCCCAATTTTTAAAATTTGTACTGCCTCCATTTCATTTTTGCTATTTGCTGCATCACCCATTGCAGCCATCTCCTCCGTAGGTATTTCTCTAACATAAATATTTCTATAGTAGGCAAGCGTACCATGTGCTTGTAATTCAATTTGTTCTTTTTCAAAAATAGGAATACTGCGATCCCAATAATTTTCAAATGTGAGATTGTCTACAGTTAAAAGGCCATTCAAATAAACAGTTACTTTATCCCCTTTCATGATGATGTGAAAGTTATTCCATTCACCCACTTTATTATCTGCGTATACCAAGGGCATACTTTTGTTCTTAAGATTATTATACAAACCCCCTGAACCCACTTGTGCACCTACTTGACGGTTCACAGAGTCCCATATTTGTACCTGAGGACTGCCTCTTAAATAAATACCCGCATCTCCTTTTTTGGATATTTTCCAATCTACAAAAAATTCAAAATTGCCATATTTTTTTTCAGTAACTATATTATCACCATGTCCTTGAAATGCCAACAAGCCATTTTTTACTTGCCAATCTTTTTGCATTTGTTCATTGGCAATTTTTTCTGCTGCTTTTAAATCTGCGGCAGCCATTTTATTTCTTTCAATAGGATTCGCCACCAAACCTTTCCATCCTGTTAAATCTTTTTCATTAAATAAATTTTCAAATCCTTCATTGAAAGAAGCACTGCTCATTTGTTGTGTTAGTTTACTTTGCAGCACCACAGCCTCTTTTCCTTTTAACAGTGGCAAGGCCCTTACTAAAATTTCTTTTACTGCAGGTCCTTTTATATTTTTTTCGTTTAAAGCTAATTTTGCCACTAATGTAGCCGCAACTTTATTGACAATTTCATCATTTAATGATTTACTAATAAACATAAAACTTGTAAAACTAGGAATTAGAGAAGCTTCTTTAAGTATATTTCTTTTGGCAGCTGCATTTTTTGCATTTTCCATTTGATCTTGCAATTGAAGTAAACGTTGCGTATTAGATGGCTGTGCGTTGACATTGAAAACAAAAAGCAAAACCGTAATGATTAAATAAATTAATTTATTTTTCATATATGATAATTTTATTATACAATCTAAGCTATTCTATTCAATACACAAATTATATTTTGTATTTCAATGAGGCTAATGTGCTTGCTAGCCCACACTCTACCAAAGAAGTTTAGAAAAAATCTTGTTGGAGGATGTAAAAATCTTTACATTTAATATGTCATTATTATCCATCATCAATATCAATGAACATGCAAGTTTTATTCATTTTTTCTTGGCTAAATTTTATAGTTAGTTTTTTTGCGCCTTCTACATCCATAGATAACGCTACTACGCCAACATTCAAATTAATTCCTGCTCCCAAAATTACTTTCAACTCTTTTGTGGATTGTAATATGGCGGAAGTATGGATAGAAGATACCTTTAGAATTTTCCCAGGTAAGTATGGCGAAGATCCTTTATGGGGATACTCGAAAAATTTGAAATATGCTGATGGCAAAAATGCAGAAGAGGTTTTTAAAAATCCTCCTGAAAAATTCATTGACCCCGTAATGCCCCTAAACGTTCCCATAGGTCAGAAAGGATTACATGGAGCCGTATGGTTTGAAACTGTATACCAAGATAAAAAAGACCCATCGGGTAAAACACTATTTGGCCTTTATCATAATGAAAACTATCCTAGTACACTTCCCTATGATCCAAAAACAAAAGAAGGCTATAAAAATAAGTTGTGGCCGCAGGGTTTAACGGGTCCTGAAAGTCCTGCTGCTGTTTGTCGTATTGGTATTATGAAGTCCATTGATGGTGGAAAAAGTTGGGAAAACAAAGGTATTATCATTGAAGACCTTGATCCTAGAATGATTTTGAAACCTTTTAATAGTTCTAATACTTTTGCAGGTGGTGTTGGAGATCCTTCAGCAGTAGCAAGTGAGGACTATTTGTATATATTTTATGGCGAGTATGGATACCCTGGTATCTACAACGAAAAAACATATAAGGCTAAAACGGAATGGAGCGGGCAATGTATTAGTATTGCACGCATAGCGTTGAAAGACCTCAATAATCCTGTAGGAAAAACAAAAAGATGGGATGGCAAATCTTTTACTATTCCTTATAATAGTTATGGGGTGCCTGTTCGCTCCTTACAAATTCCAATTGAGGAAGGCGGCGGACCATCCTCCTCTCCAACAGGGGGTTTTCACTGGGGGCCTTCTGTAAGTTGGAACACTTATTTGAGTTGTTGGGTAATGATGATGGGAAAGGTGGAGGGAAAATCATGGCAAGGAGATAAAATATATATATCCTATAATAAAAATAAAGACTTAGGAATTGGTAACAATAGTCAAGAATGGTCAAAACCAGTATTGGTATTTCAAAAGCCAGGCTATATACTTTGGTACCC
>JAJTDP010000060.1 GCA_021300455.1 Sediminibacterium sp.
GTTTAGATGTTTAACAATTAAACAAATTAAAATCAAGTATTATGAAAATGAAATTATTATTGACGATGCTAATTGGAGGTATTATCTCTGCATCAGCTCAAAAAACAGTTGTAGATGTAGCAGTAGGTTCTAGTGCACACACAACTTTAGTAGCAGCCGTAAAAGCAGCTGATTTAGTAGCTACTTTACAAAGTGCAGGACCTTTCACAGTCTTCGCTCCAACGAACGATGCTTTTGCTAAATTACCAAAAGGAACGGTAGAAAGTCTATTAAAACCAGAGAACAAAGCTACGTTAGCTAAAATTTTGACGTATCATGTTGTAGCTGGTAATTTAGACGCAACTGCTGTTTTAAAGGCTATCAAAGATGGTAATGGATCAGTTACCTTGAAAGCTGTAAGTGGTGGTTCATTAACCGCTTCTATTAAAGGTGGTAAAGTAATTTTAACAGATGAGAAAGGTGGAATGGCAACTGTAACTGCAACTGATTTAAAAGCAGGAAATGGTGTTATTCACGTTATAGATGCTGTTGTATTGCCAAAATAGTTTTCTAAATTGAATTTTTAGTAAGGGCCCTTAGCAATAAGGGCCCTTTTTTATTCACTTAATAAAGTATCCGCTTACGATGGTAAGTTTTAAATTAGCATTGCTTGAATTTAGCATAATTATTTTGTTGAACTTTTAGCATTATTTTTTAAAACGATAATTAACAAGCCTGTTAATTATTTGTAAATAGCCATTTGTAAGATATCAAAATAAGGTTCTATGTGATTAATTCACTAACTTATAGCTTAATTCAGAAATTGTTAATAAATAATTCTACATTGCAACAAATTAAAAAATATGTTTAAAAAGTTTACACTATCTGATTCTCTAATGCTAGTATCTGCCTTCTTGTCTTTAATATTCTCGGAATATTTATGGTTCAAGGGAGAAAGAGAAGCGGGCATTTTTATTGGTTTATGGGTACCATCTATTTTAGGGTTCGCCATACTTTTAAAATTAATAAATAATCAAAAATGATTGAAATTATACCCTATTTCGCAGCCTTCATTACCCTCTTATTTGGGGCAGCATTCCTTTTAGCTTTGAATAAATACAGAGGTGAAAAATAAAGGCTAAAATATATAGCATGAATAATTTATTACAAAAATCTGGTGATTATTTTGATATATATTTCAATGCTAAAAATGTACGAAGAGTAGAGTTATTAATTCTCCGTTTTGCAGTTTTGGCTTTCCTTATTCATTTATTTATTATTTTTCTAGGAAATAACTTTTTATATTTTAAAAGTCTTGAGCATAGTTATTTAAAGGCCATATATACTCCCTTTAGTTTTATTTTATTTTACGAGGTATTTCTACTTGTTATTATTATTCCAAAATCTATATCTGAATTTATAGGTAAGCAATTTGAAGTAATTACCTTAATTACGCTGAGAAGTTTTTTTCATGATATAGCAGAACTTGACCTAAAAAATTTAATTGATATTAATAATCCCGAGTTCATTAGTTTACTATATGACTTAATAGCTTCCTTAATTATGTTAAGCCTTACTATTTTGTATTATAAAATTTACCAAAATAACCGTAAATCAGAAATTGTTAATGAGCTTAATAATTTTATTAATATTAAAAAATTAGTATCAATAAGTATGATATTAATTCTATTGCTACTGAGTATAAGTAGTTTTTATGGCTGGGGTGCATCAATGATGGAGGCTTTAAAATTAAATCAAAACTACCCTAATCCCAATACTGTATTTTACGCAGATTTCTTTTCAATTATGATTTTTGTTGACGTATTACTTCTAATCATATCCTTTATATACCATTTTTCCTTTTTTACTATTTTTAGAAACGCCAGCTTTATCATTACAACCATTTTAATTAGAATGTCACTAACTATAGAAAAGCCCATGAATTATATAGTTATTTTGATTGGTTTTTTATTTTCAATAATAACTTTCTATTTATATAGCTTAAGAAATACAAAGAATAAGTTGGTAGAGTAATGAATATTATATTATTTGATGGTGTATGTAATTTGTGCAGTAGTACAGTTTCATTTTTGATTAAATACGACAAAAATAATATTTTCAAATTTGCAGCCAGTCAAACAAATGCTGGTGAAAATATCATACGTCAATATTCTATTTTGAATGAAGGCAAGTCGGTTATCTTCATAAAAGATGGCATTGTATTTTATAAATCCGATGCCGTTATCGAAATTGCAAAACAAATCAATGGTTGGCCGCATATTTTCAAATATGCCTGCCTTTTCCCCAAATTTTTAAGAGATGGCGTGTATAATCTCATTGCAAAAAATAGATACTCTTTATTTGGCAAAAAAGAAACATGCATGGTTCCTACTGAAGAGGACCGAAATAGATTTTTAAGCTAATAGAGGCAGTACTAAAATTTACTTGACCACCATACCCACAAAATTAAAATAGGTTGGCCTACCAATAAGCGTATATAGGATAATGTTGGTGTAATGGTAATTGATCCTAGTGTAAAGCTGCCTTTTTGAATAAAATAAATATGAGACGGGATAAAGGCAATTAACATAATGATAATACCCTTTACAGCTAAGGCGCGGGTAGATTTAGGAATTAATAGTAATGCTAATAATATTTCAGCTATACCAGATACTATATTTATTTCTTTGGCCCAAGCAGCTAAATAAGGTGGTATTATAGGTATATAAAAAGAAGGGGTGGCAAAGTGATTATACCCTGCAAATAAGTAGAATACAATTAAAAAAAAGAAGAGTATTTGTTTAATAATTTTAATTGACATCTTTAATTGTATTTAATTTACTTAAAATAAAGCTTGAATTTAATTTGAATTTCATTGTCGGCTTTCACAAATAATAAAGAGGGTCTTTTCACTTTAAAATCTTCCAATAAAATAGGAAATGCACCTTCAAAAAATATATTCCCTTCTTTATCAGATTGCTTAGCATTAAAGGAAATTTGTTTGGTCACTCCATGAAATTGCAACTGTCCATTAACCAACAAGTCATTTTGATTGTAAATAATACTTGTACTATTAAAGACGATAGTAGGATAAGTCAGGGCGTCAAGTACTTCAATCATATGACTATCTCTATTAGACAGTCCGCTATTGAAACTACTCACTTTGGTGGAAATAGCAATTTTAGTAATTTTATTTACTGGACTTGCATTTTCCCAATTTGCTTGAATTTTTAATTTATCTGAAACCCCATCCCACTCATGCAGCTTATGACGCATGTGATAAGTGATACTGCTTTTTTCTAGCAAGGGCTGTTGAATAGGCTCTAAATGAAATAAAAACGGAGATACAAAGAGTAAGATTAAAGATAACATAATATATACTTTTAAAATTTTATAACAATCATTGAGGTGGCCATACTAGCAAATGTAGTATAGGCAGCTGCTCTATGCCAGGGCTTTAAGGAAGCATTATTTTCAATATTATTGCCTAAAATATTAGTAGCAATCATGCCTGTCAAATGAACTACTGCTAACCATTTATGAATACGCATTGAACTTAATTTTTTATCGCGTTGAAAAACTGCAGGTGGTGTGAACAAACTATTAACAGCCGTAATTCCATAACTAAGATTTACAACGTTGCCTAGGTTTTCATGTAATTCTTTAACCTTGTAATCTCCCTTATACAATTGGCTTCCTACAATACCCTGTGCAAGCATTGTACCAAGTGTTATGAAGCCACCTAGTTGATGCACATTAAGCATTTTTCTTCTCAAATTCAGTTGGATGGTTCGCTCCTGAATCATATCCCCATTACCTAGTTTATTTTTCAATAAGCCATGACTACCCCAAAGTATGGACTGGGTAAACAACATTTTTTGGGGCATTAATAAACTAGAGTCTATTTCATTGACATCCATATTATTTTGCAAAACCGCCGTATCGTTTTGTGCCTGTAACTGATTGCTAATTAATAAGATAAATAAAATGGATAAGGCGAAGTACTTAAACATAAAATGGGATTTGACTACTACCTAAATTTACGGCTATTTATTTACTCT
Source organism: Sediminibacterium sp. (assembly GCA_021300455.1). Lineage (GTDB taxonomy): Bacteria > Bacteroidota > Bacteroidia > Chitinophagales > Chitinophagaceae > Sediminibacterium. The sequence continues at coordinate 4,041 of JAJTDP010000060.1, forward strand.
TGTTAAAAAACAATTAAATTAAAGAATTTTGATTTTAAATTAAACAAAATTTAGAAATATTTGTTTTTGTAAATTATAAAAACAGGAGTTATGGAAAGAAAAGACTTTATCGAAAAAGTTGGACTAAGTGGTGCAGCCATCCTAATTTTTGGATGCATGCAATCCTGCTCCAAAGACAGCGATATGACAAGCAGTCCAAATACCCCGCCAAATTCGGGCGGAACGGGTGGTACAGGTGGAACAGGCGGGGGCGGATCAGCCAGTAGCAAAGTAGACTTTACCATAGATATAAATATTAGTCCATATGATGCACTCAAAAAAGAAGGAGGGTACGTTGTATACGCTGTGGCTAATGTAATTATAGCTAAAATATCAGGTGATACAATCATTGCAGTAAGCTCAGTATGTACACATGCAGGCGCAACATTAGAATATAGAAGTAGCACTGCTAAATTTTACTGCTCTGCACATGGCTCTAATTTTAATCAATCTGGGACAGTTGCAAATGGTCCAGCTTCAACAGCTTTAAAGCAATATAAGACAAGTCTTGATGGAACTAAGTTAAGAGTATACGAATAGTATTTTTTTTATAAACGCTCAAATGCATTTATCATAAACTTTGCAGTTTCTCCAAATTCTTTTCCTTTATTCATTCTATCTAAAGCGGCTCTTTCATAAGCAAGTTCTTCATTTTGCACCGTTAAAATACCAAATACTATAGGGGTGGTGTGCATTGCAGAAAGTTGGCTAATGCCGTTAGTTACATATTGACAAACATATTCGTAATGGTCGGTGTCTCCTTTAATGATGGCACCAATGACAATAATGGACTTATACTTTCCAGTTTGAATTAATTTATTGGCATATACTACTGTCTCTACTGCACCAGGACAGTTAAAAATGGTAAAGGGTAATTCTTGTTCAGTTAAATAAGTTGTACAGCCCTTTTCTAATAGGTCTGTAATTTCAATATTAAATGCTGATTTTATAATGGCTATCATTGTTTATGTTTTAATTGAGTTTTATGGTGTGTTTACCAATTTCAATTTTATCAGATAAGTATTGTTGATTATGACTGTTAGTTGTCACTCCCACTTGTAATATGTTAAAAGAAAATCCAGCCTTGGTTAGAGCATTTATTTTTTCTGGATTGTTACTCATTAAATAGAAGTCGTTAATATTGATTGCTTTAAAGATCCAAATGGCATCTATATAGTTTCTGCTATCTTTTGGAAGCCCTAATTTTTCATTGGCTTCATAAGTATTCAAGCCTTGCTCCTGTAAGGCATAGGCTGCAATTTTATTTCCTATACCAATACCTCTACCCTCTTGCCCTTTTAAATAAACAATATATCCATGGCCATTTTCAGCAATAAGAGATAAAGCACTATGTAATTGCTGTTGACAATCACATTTTAAACTACCAAAAATATCGCCTGTCAAACATTCACTATGAATTCTTACAATGGGTTTATTTTCTGTTTTTTTCATAGAAATCAAAACCTGTTCAACTCCAGTCAAAATATTCTCATACACTTCAATATCAAAGTCTCCAAAGGGTGTTGGCAACACCGACTTTGCAACAAAAAGTAAATGATTCTCCGTTTGATTACGGTAATCTACTATTTGTTGAATAGTAATTACTTTAAGCTCTAGTTTTAAAGCAAATTCAAAAAGGCCTTCTCTTCGCATCATATTGCCTTCAGCGTCCATTACCTCACAAATTATAGCAGCAGGTTGGTGATTGGTTAATTTACATAAATCAACCGCTGCTTCCGTATGGCCCTGCCTTACCAATACACCATTTGTTTTTGCGACCACTGGAAATAAATGGCCCGGCTTGATGAAGTCATTGGGAGAACTATTCGGATTCGCAATTTGGCCTGCTGTAATTGCCCTTTCTTTAGCAGAAATACCTGTAGTAATGCCAAAACTAGGATTGGCATCTATTGAGTCGTAAAATGCGGTGTGAAAAGGGTCCCTGTGATTGGATGCCACAGGAGACAAATTTAATCTCTCTGCAATTTTTGGATCAATGGCGATGCATATCAAACCTTTTGCATGCGTTGCGCAAAGATTTAATTTCTCTTGGGTAGCAGCATCAGCAGGAAAAATGATATCTCCTTCGTTTTCTCTAGACTCATTGTCTACTACTAAAATGGGATTACCATTTTTAAAATCCAATAAAGCTTCTTCTATAGTATTGAACATATTTTATTTCGCTTAAAAATCTCTTAAATTTCTCTTTTATTTAATAATTGCTCCGTGTACTTTGCCAAAATATCAAACTCAATATTTACATTATCTCCTTCTTTCAACAAGGACATATTTGTTTTTGAAATGGTAACTGGAATGATACATAATTCAATGTCATTTTCAATTACTTTATTAATAGTTAAGCTAATTCCATTGATAGCAATAGACCCTTTATAAACAATATATTTAACAAATTGTTCAGGAACAGTAATGGTGAAAAACCAAGCTTTTTCACCAGCAATAACCTTTGCTACTGTAGCAGTTGCATCTACATGCCCTAATACATAATGCCCTCCTAAATAACCTGTGGGCTGCATGGGCAGTTCAATATTAATTTTAGACCCCACTTTATAATGGCGAATAATTGTTTTATCAATACTTTCAGTTGAAACATAAAATGATAAATGATTACCCTCTATTTTAATAACCGATAAACAAGCGCCATCGGCAAAATTGATTTTATAAATCCTTCAGATACAATTCCTGTAAACATATGATTATTTCTAGGTAAATTTGAGACGCAAAGATAACCCAAATGACTTCAGCCGACTACTTACATACCGCATTTTTATTAGCGAAAAGAGCAAATTCTAAGAATATAAGACCCAACCCATTTGTAGGCGCTATTATAGTGGATGATAAAGGAATCATTATTGGAGAAGGCTATCACCAAAAGGCAGGAGAAGCCCACGCTGAAGTGCTGGCAATCAATGATGCCTTAGCAAAAAGCAAGGATTTATCAAATAGCACCCTATATGTTAGCTTAGAGCCCTGCTCACATAGCGGCAAAACGCCCCCTTGTACCCTTTTGATACTTGAACATAAAATACCCAAGGTAGTCATTGGCTCCATGGACCCCAATCCATTGGTTTCTGGCGCTAAAGAATTAAAGGACGCAGGCGTAAATGTTGAAATTTGTATACAACCCAGTATTGTTGAGTTGAATAGCACGTTTAATATCAATCAGTTAAACAGAAGGCCAAAATTTATTGTAAAGGCTGCTACCACCTTAAATGGGAAAATGGCCGACAGGTTTGGAAATAGTAAATGGATATCTAATGATAAAAGTAGACACTATGTACACGCAGTATTACGAACTAATGCAGATGCTATTTTAACGACCGCTACAACGGTGATTAGGGATAATGCGACAATGAATAGTAGAGTAGCTGAACATGAACCAAAGGAATTAAACCTAATTATCATTGACAAACAATTAGACATTTTAAAAGAAGAAAATAAAGCATTAAATATTTTTTACAAAAGAGAGAAAACAAAAATTTATTTAGTGACCGATAAAACTTTTGAAAATACGCTACCCGAGCATATTGAAATAATTAATGTTAATATGCACGAGGGCGAATGTGATTTATTAGCACTAAGTACTATTTTATTAAATAAAAATATTTGTGAAGTACTGGTGGAAGCTGGGGGGAAATTAAATGCCTCTTTATTAAAAGCTAAAATTGTAGATGAGCTAAATATATTTATGGCACCAAGTTTACTTATTGACAATAGCTCCATTAACTTATTTAATTCAAGCGAATTACAAGGCATTGAAAATAGCATTCAACTTTCATTGCAAGAAACGCAAAGCTTTGACAGCGATATAATGTTGAAATATAAAGTGTTATACTAAATCAATATTATAGTATACCCCCTTATTGGTTGTTTGATTTTGAGCGTCTTGGATTAACATAATGGCAACTTCTAAAATACAATTCGATTCGAAATTTTCTAAGTTAAATTTATTAAGTACCGCTGCATTTTCTTTGATTATAGAAAGTGCTTCGAATGCCTTGCTTAACCCTTCTTTAGATTTAACAATACCAGCGTATTTACTCATTATGTGTTGAATAGCTTTTTTATCTATACTTTTGAAAATGGGCAAGGTTTGCTTCATTTCAACATTTTGGGATTCTTTATTAGGTTGCGTTAATTTAGGAATTGCAAACTTAGCAAATGCAATAGCTTCTAAAAGTGAATTAGAGGCTAAGCGGTTTGCTCCATGCAAACCAGTGCAAGCTAATTCTCCAATTGCAAAAAGTCCGCTAATTGAAGTTTCACCAAACTCGTCAACCTTGATGCCCCCACATGAATAATGCTGAACAGGTATTATTGGAATGAATTCTTTTTCTAAATTTAACCCAATGCGAATTAAACATTCTTGCTTAATTGCAGGAAAATGCGAATTCAATATTTCCGTGTCTACTTTTGTTGCATCTAAGTAAACAAAAGAATTTTTTTGAGATGCTATTTCCTCTATAATAGCTCTTGAAACAATATCTCTTGGCGCCAATTCAAGCCTTGCATCATATTTATACATAAAGGCTTCTCCAAGTTCATTGCGTAAAACAGCCCCTGCCCCCCTGAGCGCTTCAGAAATTAAAAAAGAAATTTGACCTTCTTCATATAAACCAGTTGGATGAAATTGAACAAAAGATAAGTTTTCAATACTAGCCCCTAATTGACTTGCAAAATAAATGCCATCTGCTGTGGCTAAATGTTGATTTGTCGATTTATCATATAGCATACCAAGCCCACCTGTTGCTAATACCAACTTTCCACAAAATATATTTGAAATGGATTCATTTTTTGTATCATAAAGACTAAGACCAAAAGAATCATTTGCTTGCTTTGTAACATTTAAAACACATGTTTGCTCTATAATGGTAACATTATGAAGTGTGTGTAAGGATTTAACTAAAGCATCCTGAATAGCTTTTCCAGTTTGATCTTCCTTATGCCAAATTCTTGATTCACTATGCCCCCCTTCTTTGGCTAAATCATACTCATTTGAATTTTTTTTGTCAAATTCAGTACCCCATTGAATTAAATCATCTATAAGACCAGGACCAGCAGTAATCACTTTCTCCACTATCTGCTTATTATTAGCAAATCCTCCGGCAACTAGCGTATCACTAATATGTTTTTCAAAATTATCCCCTATTGCATTTACAGCTGCAATACCCCCTTGTGCCCAATTTGTATTGGTTTGATTCAACGCTCCTTTTGCAATGATGCATATAGACAAGTGGCCTTGTTTAAATACACTCGTTTGCGCTAAATACAAAAGTGTACTTAAGCCGCCTATACCAGAACCTACAATTACAATATCAAATGATTTTTTCATGCCACTATATTGATAGCATATTATTCAATGCTTTTAAAGCGCCTTTCTGTGTTTTTTCATTCACTAAAATTTCAGGCACTTCATAATACAAGGTATTATATAGTTTTTCCAAAGTATTCATTTTCATATAAGGACACTCAGCGCATGCACAAGAGTTAGATTCTAATGCGGGCGCAGGAATAATTGTTTTATGAGGCACTTTCTGTTTCATTTGATATAATATACCAGCTTCGGTAGCTACAATGAATTTATTAGAACTAGAAGATTGCACAAACTCTAATAATGCTTTTGTAGAACCAATAAAACTAGCTTTATCTAAAATAGCTGGCATACATTCTGGATGGGCGATAACTTGAGCGTCTGGATGTGTATCAATTAATAGATCTAGTTTGTCCATAGATATATTCACATGCACAATACATGCTCCTTCCCAAAGTATTAAATCACGACCTGTTACTTTTTGAACATACAACCCTAAATTTTTATCAGGTGCAAAAATGATTCTTTTATCTTTAGCAATGGCATTGACAACCTCCACTGCATTTGAAGAGGTACATATATAATCACTTAAGGCCTTAATTTCAGAACTGCAATTAATATAACTTACTACAACTGCATCAGGATATTGGTTCTTGAATGCTAAAAATTCAGCCTCAGGTGCCGAATCCGCCAATGAACATCCCGCATTTAAATCAGGTAAAAGTACTTTTGCTTGGGGATTTAAAATTTTAGCAGTTTCTGCCATAAAATGTACACCACAAAAAACAATAATATCCGATGCTGCTTTTTTTGAAGCCTGTGCCAAGGCTAAACTATCTCCTACAAAGTCTGCAATAGATTGTATATCCTCACTCACATAATAATGGGCAAGTATCAGCGCATTCTTTTCTTTCTTCATTTTTAAAATAGCTTCTTTAAGGTCAATTCCTTCTGTAACAGATCTACTTAAATAACCCACAGTGGCAATTTCTTTTTCAAATAACATCTTAGATAATTTTTAATGATATATCCACCCCATTCACATGGTGTGTTAAGTCACCCAATGAAACATAATTAATTCCAGTTTTAGCATATTCAACAATATTGCTTTCCATAATACCCCCAGACGCTTCAATAATTTTATTCGTTGAATTATATTTTAATAACTCAATAATATCATTTGGTTTGAAGTTGTCAACTAATATTCTATCTATAATTTTATACCCTTTAGCAATATTAAATTCTTCAATATTTTTTACTTCCACAATAACTGGCATTTTTAAATCATTTGACTCTATATATTGAATACATGACTCAATAGCGTTTTTTATCCCTCCCGCCGATTTTATATGATTGTCTTTAATTAAAATTTGGTCATATAAGCCAAAGCGATGATTTTCTCCTCCTCCTATTTTAACAGCCCAT
>JAJTDP010000061.1 GCA_021300455.1 Sediminibacterium sp.
GGCAGGCCGTTTTTCTTTTAATGTAAAAAGTGGTCGTTGTGAAGTTTGCGAGGGTGGTGGAATGCGTGTGATTGAAATGAATTTTTTACCCGATGTATATGTACACTGTGAAAAATGTGGAGGTAAGAGATATAATAGAGAAACTTTAGAAATCAGGTATAAAGGAAAGTCAATTAGTGATGTACTTAATATGACTGTAGAAGAAGCCTGTGATTTTTTCCAGGCCGTACCTTTTATTTATAGAAAATTAAAAGTATTACTAGAAGTTGGCTTGGGCTATATTACTTTAGGACAGTCGGCTGTGACCTTAAGTGGTGGAGAAGCACAACGCGTTAAATTAGCCACTGAGCTTGGTAAAAAAGATACCGGTAAAACATTTTATATATTAGATGAACCTACTACGGGACTGCATTTTCAAGATATTCAATTATTAATTGGTGTATTAAACCGATTAGTAGACAGAGGTAATACTGTTTTAGTGATTGAACATAATATGGACGTGATTAAAGTAGCCGATCATATTATTGACCTAGGTCCAGAAGGGGGAAGCGGAGGAGGGCTTATTCAATTCACAGGCACACCTGAGGAAATGATTAAAAAATCAAAAACACATACAGCTAAGTTCTTAGTCACTAATTGAGTAATGCATTAAGGCCTTGCCGATACCAAGGCCTCTATGCCTTGGGGATCCTACCACACGACCAATACTCTGATAACCGTCGTACATAATATCTTTATCAAATAGTCGGGTAGTGGCTACCACTTCATCGCCTATAAATCCAATAGTATGAAATGCTTTACGATCGTTATTGTCTATGTCTAAAAAAATACATTTTTGTTCTACAATAAATACCTCACTTCTTAATCTTAATACATCATACAATTCATCCACTGTTAGCTCAGAAAATGTTTTAGTAACCCATCGTAAATTATTGTTGTTGCTCATAAAAATAAAAATAGGGTTTATTCAAATAAATACTCATATTGTTTTACTAGACGAAGACTAGTTCTAATATGAATAAGCCCTACAAGACCTGTAAAAAGAAGAAATACAGAAACCCCTTTTAATAAAGATAAGATAAGGGCGCTGGTTATTTCTTTGGGCATAGTGGGTTGTTGTTCTAAAAATTCATCAATAAATTTTAATAAAACCACATCGCTACTAATGAGTATACTTATAGCGTTGATGAAAAATAAACTACATAAGAAAAAACTTACATAGGCGTTTACTTTAATCCAATCTTTCAATTTTGAACTTTGCGCTACTTCTTTTTCTATACCTGCTTTTAAAAACTTAAAACTTGCAAAAGTATAAATAACTAAACAAGCTAAAATAAATACCATAATAAGTGCGCTAGGGTTGGCCAAAGAGGAAAATAATAAAACAATATCCATGAAGGCAAAAAACAAAGAAATGGGTATAAGAATGTATGAAAGTACCGTGTATAGTTTTAATTGAGGAGCCATGCTTTCTAGAGTATTAGTCTTTTTTTAAATTCAATTTGATTTGTAATTCTTCAAATTGCTTATCGTCAATACTGCTAGGGGCGTCTAACATTACATCACGGCCGCTATTGTTTTTAGGAAAAGCAATAAAGTCACGAATACTTTCACTACCCCCTAATAAAGCGCATAAACGGTCAAAGCCAAAAGCAATACCACCATGTGGAGGTGCACCGTATTCAAAGGCGCCTAATAAGAAACCAAATTTATGTTGTGCTTCTTCTGGGCTCATACCTAGTGCAGCAAACATTTTTTCTTGAAGGGCTCTTTGGAAAATTCGAATAGAACCACCGCCAATTTCATTGCCATTCAATACCATATCATAAGCATTCGCCTTGATACCTGCATAAGGATGTTCTAAATATTTAGCAGCATCTTTAATTTCTGGTGCATTGTTAATCATAATACTTATATGATCGGGCTTAGGAGAAGTAAACGGATGATGTCTAGCTACCCAACGGTTGCCTTCTTCATCATATTCAAATAAAGGGAAGTCTAGTACCCATAACAATTTAAATTCGTCTTCTTTTCTAAAGCCTAATTGCTTGCCTAATTCCAATCTTAATTCACTAATGGCCTTTCTTGTTCTTTCTTCTGCACCTGCTAATATTAAAATTAAGTCACCCGCTTTTGCATTAGAGGCAGCGGCAATGGCTTTTAATTTATCTTCTGTATAAAATTTATCTACACTACTTTTAAAACTACCATCGGTATTACATTTAATAAATACCATTCCCTTCATACCAATTTGCGGACGCTTCACCCACTCCGTTAATTCATCGGTTTGTTTACGAGAGTATTCACAGCAACCCGGTACTGCAATAGCTACCACTGTTTCTGCTTCGTCAAATACTTTAAAGTCGACGCCATTGATTAATGCAGCTTTATCTTGCTTCTCAGCAAATACATGCGCAGGTTTTTTCAAATTGCAAACTTCCATACCAAAACGAATATCGGGCTTGTCATTACCATACTGCCACATCGCATCTTCCCAAGTCATTCTTTGAACGGTCTCGGTGTAATCAATATTTTTAACGTCTTTAAATATGCTCTTAATTAAACCTTCAAACATGTTTAAGATATCTTCTTGCTCCACAAAACTCATCTCGCAGTCTATCTGTGTAAACTCGGGTTGTCTATCGGCTCTTAAATCCTCATCTCTAAAACATTTTACAATTTGGTAGTATCTGTCATAGCCACTTACCATTAATAATTGTTTGAATGTTTGTGGCGACTGCGGTAAGGCATAAAATTCACCTGCATTCATTCTACTAGGCACCACAAAATCACGCGCTCCTTCTGGAGTAGACTTAATTAAAAAAGGAGTTTCAATATCCATGAAACCTTTTTCATGTAAATAGTTTCTTGTAGCACGGTTTACATTATATCTTATTGTCAAATTCTTTTTTACAGCGTTTCTTCTTAAATCCAAAAAACGGTATTTCATTCTAATATCATCTCCGCCATCTGTATCGTCTTGAATAGTGAAAGGAGGCACCAATGATGCATTTAATATGGTAAACTCAGTTACTTTAATTTCAATTTCACCAGTAGGAATATTTTCATTTTTATTGGAACGTTCAATTACAGTTCCTTTTACTTGAATCACAAATTCACGACCTAATGGTTGTGCATCTAATTGCGCTTGTAATTCTTCCCCCATTAAAAGTTGGGTAATACCATAGCGGTCTCTTAAGTCTATAAAATTAATGGCACCGAACTTACGAATGGTTTGAACCCATCCAGCCAAGGTTACATTTTTATTGACAGATTGAATAGTTAACTCTCCACAATGGTGCGTACGATACATAAGAATCTATTGATATAGGTTTGATGAGCAAATATAGCCCAATTCATTGTAAAGTACCTATAAGCTAGCTACTTCTTGCTTATGTCTAGGCTTATAAATTAAATAATAATAGGCTAATATTATTGAACCGGTAATAAAGGGAATCATGGCTAATTGCTTCACTGTAATGGTGCCCGCTACGATATTATTATCTACATGAAAAAATTCAGTACACATCCAAAAAGAGTTGGCCATTATCCAAACACTAATAGCTAGGTTATGACAAAGTTCAGAAACAATATGTCTTGTTCTCCAAGCAATAATAAAGGAAATAGTTAATGTGGGAATAATCATTGTAATACCTAGCCAGGCAAGTCCCATACACCAGGCGATATCTTTAAAAATCCAAAAAACAATATGCAAATTTTCCATTTTGCGATAAGCAATAGGAATGTTGTATAATTTTTTTTCATCTTCGTTCATGATGCAGACAATAGTTTAAATGAATGATGTTTAAAAATATTGATTTTTTTTATTGTAGGGGAAGTTTTTTTTAGGAATTGATTAAATGCTTGAACCTTTGAACATTGGCCTCTACATGAAGCGGGGCATTGTTTTCAATATGTTCAATGAGTTGGTGGGTAAAGTAAGGGGCTAATGAACAGCCCTTGGTGCCCATGCCATTACATATACCCATTTGAGTATGGATAGGATGTAGACCTACAAAAGGACGGCGCTCGGTATTGGCTGGTCTAATGCCTACAATATGATCTACAACAGTGTAAGGAATTTTTAATAGGGCATTGAGGCTTTCAATTGTTTTTTGTTTAAAGGCATCTGTGGGTATTGTGTTTGCATAATCCCATTCAAAGCTAGAGCCCACCCAAAATAAATTTTCTTTCCAAGGCACAATGGCTAAATTATTTTTATAAATATGTTTTGAAGGAAGTCCTTTTATTTCTACAATCAATGCTTCTCCTTTATTGGGCGCAAAGGGTAGTGTTTTAAAATAAGGGTTCATCATAGTATTTAGGCCATCACAGAAAATAATTTTCTCCGCACTAATATTATTCCATTCAACGCCCTTGTCTACTAATTTTAAATCGTTATAATTAAAATTTGATTCGATATAATTTTCAGCGAATTGTTTTTTGCCCACTTCTAAAAAAGCCATTAAGTCAATCCAATAACAAGCATCAATTTCTCCAGTACCAAAATGCATATTGAAAAAAGAGTCCCATGTTAAGGGGTTATTGTTTTTTAAATACACATTATCATTATCTATTCGATAGTCAAAACTATCTTTCATTTGTTGTGAAGGATGTATTAATACAACAGGTGCAGCATTTATTATTTTTGTATTTGTTTTTTCTTGAAAGCCTTCATAGGAAGCTACTGCAAAGGGAAGTAGTTCATCTATCATCCATGTTTGTACTATTCTTCTGCCTGTAACTGGGTTCATTACTCCGCTTGCTACCTTGGTGGCAGAGGCAGTGCTACTATCGTTCACAATGGCGAATGAAATATTTCTTTGCTGCAAAAAATAAGCCAGCCAAGTACCCACTAAGCCTTGACCAATAATGAGGTATTTAACTTTTTTTTCCAAAAGGAATTACTTTATTGGTGGAAATGACAAAGCCAATACTATCTTTTATTTTTCCTACACGGGCTACTAATACCAAATCAAAACTATCGCTGTAATCGTTGGGTACTGTAAAGGGAAATTCCACTTCAAAATTTTCATTTTTTATAGTGGTGAAATATTGGAGTGGAAAAATATTTAAAAACCAACCATCTACCGATGTCTTTGTTTGATGATTTATTAGTGACAAAACAAGTGTTCCTGTTTTTTCTTTTTTTAAATTATGCATTACTTGCACTTTTAATTTCACCGACTGACCTGTTTTTAATTTTACAGGTGCTACGCAATTTATTTTAAGGGCAGGCTTCTGCTGTGCCATACTTATTTGACTGCATAATAAAAAGGTGAATATTAGTAGCGCATATTTCATAGTACAAACTTACAATAAAAAAATCCCTTATCTTTTTTGGATAAGGGATTGCTAATTATTTATAGAATTTTATTTCTTTTTTAAAGCTTCAGCCATGGTCGTTCCTATGTCTGCAGGGCTAGCTACTACATGTATTCCGCAGCTTGCCATAATTTTCATTTTAGCAGCAGCAGTATCATCTGCACCACCAATGATAGCACCCGCATGACCCATTCTACGACCTGGAGGCGCTGTTTGACCTGCAATAAAACCAACCACAGGTTTTCTTAAATTATCCTTAATCCAATGGGCAGCATCTGCTTCCATGCTTCCACCAATTTCTCCAATCATGATAATACCTTCTGTCTCTGGATCATTCATTAATAATTCAACTGCTTCTTTAGTAGTAGTTCCAATGATAGGGTCACCACCAATTCCAATAGCTGTTGAAACACCTAGACCTGCTTTTACTGCTTGGTCTGCTGCTTCATAAGTGAGTGTTCCACTTTTTGAAACAATACCAATCTTTCCTTTTTTGAAAATAAAGCCTGGCATAATTCCCACCTTAGCTTCTTCTGCAGTAATAACACCTGGACAGTTTGGTCCTATTAAACGAGTTGTTTTTCCTTGTAAGTAATTTTTTACTTTCACCATGTCCTGTACTGGAATACCTTCCGTAATACAAACTACTAAAGCAATACCAGCATCAGTGGCTTCCATTATCGCATCAGCCGCAAATGCAGGAGGTACAAATATGATACTCACATCTGCGCCCGTATTTTTAACAGCATCTGCTACCGTATTAAAAACAGGTTTTTCTAAATGCGTTGAACCACCTTTTCCAGGGGTTACACCACCTACGACATTGGTGCCATATTCAATCATTTGAGTGGCATGGAAGGTTCCTTCGGTACCGGTAAAACCTTGTACAATGACCTTTGAATTTTTATTAACTAATACTGACATGTGGGCTATTTTGTTATTTGTGCCGCAAAAATAGGCTAATCGAGGTTTTTTTACACTTATTTTACATTAAAAATTGAAGGTTTTTTTATAAATGGCTTTCATGTGCTACTTTTACCGTTCCCTAAGACAAATTAAAAAAAACAATTATGGCAACAACTTCAGACATCAGTCGTGGAATGATTCTAAAATTAGACGGTAACCTATATTCTGTGGTAGAATTTGGTGAAAATAAAACCGCTCGTGCAGCAGCAAAAATCTGGGCTAAATTAAAAGGGGTAGACAATAAAAGATCTATTGAAAAAACATGGAATAGTGGTGAGAACATATATCCTGTGCGTGTGGAAAAGAAAGCTTTCCAATACTTATACAAAGACGATAGTGGCTATAACTTAATGAACAATGAGACTTTTGAGCAAATTGCGATGGCCGAGGAAATGATCGACGCCCCTCAGTTTTTAATTGATGGCGCTGAGGTATTTGTATTTATGAATACTGAAACCGAACTTCCCATTGGAGCAGAGCTTCCAGAAAAGATTGACGTTAAAATTACCTATTGTGAAAATGGCGTAAAGGGGGATACTGCCACCCGTGCCCTTAAAGCTGCTACTATTGAATCGGGCGCAACTGTAATGGTGCCTTTGTTTGTAAACGAAGGAGAGAAGATTAAGATTAATACCAAAAATGGAGAATACGTAGAAAGAGTTAAGTAGACTTCAAACAGGCCTAAAATACTTTAAAATGCCCCCGATTGCTCGGGGGCTTTTGATTTTTCTTCGCCCTTTTTTTAAATCTAAGGGCTCAAAAAATCACTCAAATTATTAAAAAATGCCCCCGATTGCTCGGGGGCATTTTTGGTCAAAAAAGCCCATTTTTAATAAAAAAAGCCCTTTTTTAGCGAAAATTCATAAAAAAAGCCCATTTTTACCCAAA
>JAJTDP010000019.1 GCA_021300455.1 Sediminibacterium sp.
TTGTGAACTGGCTGGGACTCGAACCCAGGGCCCATACATTAAAAGTGTATTGCTCTACCAACTGAGCTACCAATTCTAACCGCCCTTTTTAGGGGAGTGCAAAAATAAGCATTAATGAAAACTATCCAAATAAAAGGGGGTATTTATTTTCCCCACTCAAAACCCTTCTAAGTCGTTCATCTTCAAATAAGAATTATATTTGTAGAAACTCTAAAAGATGTCCAATTTCACAGACAAAATTGTGGTAATAACTGGTGGTTCTGATGGCATCGGAAAGGCATTGGTGGCGCAGTTTTTAGCATTGGGTGCTAAAGTAGCTACTTGTGGTAGAAATGAAAATAAACTCTCTTTATTAACAGCTGAATTTCCTTCATCCAATTTATTGACTGCACAAGTTGATGTAAGTAAACAAGACGAATCGGAAGCATTTATCAAGCAAGTTGTTGATAAATGGGGCAGAATAGATGTTTTAATAAATAATGCAGGTATTTCTATGAGGGCCTTAGTTTCCGAAGTTTCGGTTCAAACCTTACAAAATGTAATGGATATTAACTTTTGGGGCACGGTTTATTGCACAAAGGCAGCCCTGTATTCTATTCAGCAAAATAAAGGGGTAATTGTAGGGGTTTCTTCTATTGCAGGATATAGAGGGCTTCCGGGTAGAAGCGGCTATTCTGCTTCTAAATTTGCTTTAAACGGATGGTTAGAAGCCTTGAAAACGGAACTATATGCATCTGGCACCCATGTAATGTGGGTTTGCCCTGGTTTCACTACATCTAATATTAGAAATGCAGCCTTGGACAAAAATGCAAAGGCACAAGGAGAATCACCTATGGATGAAGGCGCCATGATGAGCTCTGAGGACTGTGCTACCCATATTATTCATGCTATTGAAAAAAGAAAAAGAAGCTTGGTACTCACTTTCACAGGCAAGCGCACCGTTTTTATGAATAAATATTTTCCAGCCTGGGCCGATAAATTAGTGCATCATTTTTTCTTTAAAGATGGGGTACTAGTGAAGTAAGTGATGAAAAAATAAATACTCATTTTTTTAAAATATAAAATTCAGTTTTTCGTTATTAATCAATGCCCATCATTACTTTAACATCCGATATTGGCCAAGAAGATTTTATCATTGGCGCACTGAAGGGGCAAATATTGTCAACCATACCAGGCATGGGTATTGCCGATATCACGCATTATTTATCTAGCAAGAACTACCAACAAGGGGCTTATATTTTTAATAATGCAGCCAAGCATTATCCTGCAGGCACGCTGCATTTTATTATGGTGAATTTTTTCCAATTTCCTAAAAGGCATGCGCTTTTAACCAAACATAATAATCAATATTTTATCACACCCGATAATGGTTTTTTAACCATGATGTTAGGAGGGAAGCCTAAAGAAATTATTAAAATTGATTTTAATTCGGCCAATACTTTTTTAGAAATCACACAAGAAATTTTTAAAGCCATTGCAGCTTTTGTAAAAACAAATAATATTGCAGATGCAGGTGTTGCCTTTCAGGAGATAGAAGAAATTTATCCAATGCAACCCACCTTGGGTCCCAATTGGATGGAGGGACAAATATTATTTATAGATCAGTTTGAAAATGTGGTGGTGAATATTCGTAAAGAAGAATTTGATATACAGGCCCAAGGCAGAACTTTTAAAATTGTATTTACCCGCAACGAAACCATCACCGATTTAAGCAAGCATTATGGTGAAGTGCCTATCTCGGATAAGCTGGCCTGGTTTAATTCAGCAGGGTATTTAGAGATAGCGGTAAGAGGGGGTAATATGGCCGGGCTATTTGGCCTTAGCAAGTTTGATGAAAATCAGCTGAATAAGCAGCGTCCCAACGATAATAAATGGTTTGTTCAGATGGTTCGGGTATTCTTTGAATAGTTCCCTATTTGTTTTTTCTTTTGCGATTTTGGGGGTATTTTTGCACCCTCATTCATTACTCAAATTAGTTATACAATGGCATACGACGTAATCGTTATTGGTAGTGGTCCAGGTGGTTATCCTGCGGCAATTCGTGCTTCTCAATTAGGCTTAAAAGTAGCTATTGTGGAAAAGGAAAGCCTAGGCGGTGTTTGTTTAAACTGGGGCTGTATTCCCACAAAGGCATTGATAAAAAGTGCACAGGTCTATGATTATGTAAAACATAGTGCCACTTATGGTATTACCACTACAGGCGTGAATCACGATTTTGGTGCAGTGATTAAACGTAGCCGTGGGGTGGCCGATAAAATGAGCAAGGGTGTTCAATTCTTAATGAAGAAAAATAAGATTGAAGTGATCATGGGTTATGGCAAAGTATTGTCAAGAGGAAAAGTAGAAGTGAAAGATGCAGAAGGGAAAACACAAGTAGTAGATACTAAGTATATTATTATTGCAACAGGTACTCGTTCAAGAGAATTACCCAACCTAAAACAAGATGGTAAAAAAGTAATTGGTTACCGTGAAGCGATGGTGCTTCCTACGCAACCAAAGAGTATGATAATTGTAGGAAGTGGTGCTATAGGTGTTGAGTTTGCTTATGTATACAATAGCATGGGAACGAAAGTAACTATTGTAGAATTTTTACCAAGAATAGTGCCTGTAGAAGATGAAGACATTTCAAGGGAATTAGAAAAACAATATAGAAAGCAAGGCATAGAAATTATGACCAATGCTTCTGTAGAGTCCTTGGATACAACGGGCGCTTTAGTAAAAGCAAAAGTGAAACAACTAGATGGTTCATTCGTAACATTAGAAGCGGATATTGTTTTAAGTGCAGTAGGTGTGGTAGCGAATATTGAAAATATAGGACTAGAGCAAAACGGTATTAAAACAGATAAGGGTCGTGTTATTGTAGATAAATACCAACAAACAAGTATTGCAAGTATTTACGCTATTGGCGATTGCTCTCCTGGTCAGGCCTTAGCGCATGTGGCTGCAAAAGAAGGTATTAATGCTGCGGAGCATATTGCTTATCAAGAAAAGAAACACAATCATATTCCAGAAGGAATTGATTACAATAATATTCCAGGATGTACTTATTGCATTCCTGAAATTGCGAGTGTGGGTTACACTGAAAAAGCAGCTAAAGAAGCGGGCTATGAAATAAAAGTGGGTAAGTTTCCATTTATGGCAAGTGGTAAGGCAAGTGCAGCGGGTGCAACGGAAGGTTTTGTAAAAGTTATTTTTGATGCCAAGTATGGCGAATTCTTAGGATGCCATATGATTGGGGCAAATGTAACTGAAATGATTGCAGAAGCTGTAGTGGCGCGTAAATTAGAAACTACTTCTCATGAATTATTAAATGCTATTCATCCGCACCCCACTATGAGTGAGGGATTAAAAGAAGCAGTAGCAGCTGCTTATGGTGAAGCAATCGATATCTAACTAGTGTAAACAAAATAGACGAATGGCTCGTGATTCAAATTATTTGAGTGCGAGCCATTTTTAACAATAATGAAGTACGAAAAAGAAATTAACAGAAGAAAAACATTTGCTATTATCTCTCACCCAGATGCTGGTAAAACTACTTTAACTGAAAAGTTATTGTTGTTTGGTGGTGCTATTCAAACAGCGGGGGCGGTAAAGAGTAATAAGATAAAGAAACACGCTACCAGTGACTTTATGGAAATTGAGCGTCAAAGAGGTATCTCGGTGGCTACTTCCGTAATGTCTTTCGAATACAATAATATTTTAATTAATTTATTAGACACACCTGGTCACAAGGACTTTGCCGAAGACACTTACCGTACCTTAACCGCAGTAGATAGTGTTATACTAGTAATTGATTCTGTAAATGGAGTAGAGGCGCAAACAAGAAGGTTGATGGAAGTTTGTAGTATGCGTGATACCCCTGTGATTGTGTTTATTAATAAAATGGATCGTGATGGAAAGAACCGGTTTGATTTATTAGAAGAATTAGAAAATGAATTAAAAATTTCTTTGCACCCTATGACCTGGCCTATTAATAGTGGTAAGGAGTTTAAAGGGGTGTATAATTTACATGATAAAAATTTAAGATTATTTGCAGCAAGCACTAAGGCTACAGAAGAAGATACAGTAGCTATTGAAGATTTATCGAGCACTGTACTTGAAGAAAAAATTGGAGAGAAAGACGCTGCTGTATTAAGAGAGGATGTAGAATTAATAGATGGCGTTTATGGAGCACTAAACCCTGCCGATTATTTAGCAGGAAAAATTGCCCCTGTGTTTTTTGGATCGGCTGTGAATAATTTTGGTGTCAAAGAAATGCTAGATACATTTATTCAAATAGCACCGGTCCCCAGAGATAGAGAAACTAGTATGAGAACCTTGGCAGTGGGTGAAGATAAATTCAGCGGCTTTATTTTTAAAATACATGCCAACTTAGATCCTAAGCACCGTGACCGTATTGCCTTTATGCGTGTATGTAGCGGGAAATTTGAACGCAATACCTATTATAAACATGTAAGACTAGATAAAGACGTTCGTTTTAGTAACCCCTATAGTTTCTTAGCGCGCAGCAAGGATGTTATTGAAGATGCTTATGCAGGAGATGTGGTAGGTTTATTTGATACAGGTAATTTTAAAATAGGCGATACACTTACGGAAGGAGAGAAATTTTATTTCACGGGTATACCTACTTTTTCACCAGAGATATTTAAGGAGCTTGTGAATAAAGATCCTCTAAAAACCAAGCAACTTGAAAAAGGTATTACCCAATTAACCGATGAAGGGGTGGCGCAATTGTTTACGCAGTTTGGAGGTAATAAAAAGATTATTGGTTGTGTGGGTGATTTACAATTTGAAGTAATTCAATACCGTTTATTACAAGAATATGGAGCGGCCTGTGAATTTAGAACCCTTCCATTTTATAAAGCTTGTTGGTTAACTTCTAAGGATCAAAATAAGCTTCACGACTTTTTAAGATTCAAGCAACAAAATGCGGCCATGGATAAAGACGAGTCGCCTGTGTATTTAGCACAGAGTGAATGGTTCTTGAATACAGAAATAACCAATAACCCCGATATTACTTTTCATTTTACGAATGAAGTCAATAAATAAATTACACTCCATAATATCTTTAATAAATTAGTATTAATAATTACTTTAACAAATAATCATGAAGGCTAAAACGCTCAAACAAAATAAAGTAAACATTATCACATTAGGTTGTAGTAAGAACCTAGTGGACAGTGAAATGCTGAGCGGGCAATTATTAGCCAATGAAATTGATGTAGTGCATGAGAATAAAAAATTAGATCATAATATAGTAGTGGTGAATACCTGCGGTTTTATTGATAAAGCCAAGGAGGAAAGTGTGAATACCATACTTGACCAAGTAGCCTTAAAGAAAAAAGGAAAATTAGACAAGGTATATGTAACAGGCTGTTTGAGTGAAAGATATAGAACCGACCTAGCCTTGGAAATTCCTGAAGTAGACGCTTGGTTTGGCACCATGGAGCTGCCTTTAATGTTGAATCAATTAAATGCCAATTATAAAGCAGAACTACTTGGAGAGCGTTTATTAAGCACGCCTTCGCATTATGCCTATTTAAAAATTAGTGAGGGTTGTAATAGAACCTGCTCTTTTTGTGCAATACCATTAATGCGTGGCCAGCATGTAAGTAAAACTATTGAGCAATTAGTGGCTGAGGCAGAAGGTCTAGTTAAAAAAGGAGTGAAGGAAGTAATGCTTATTGCGCAAGAATTAACTTATTACGGATTAGATATTTATAAGAAGCGTGCACTTCCCGATTTATTAAATGCACTTGCCGATGTAAAAGGTTTGGAGTGGATACGTTTACATTATGCTTATCCAAGTAAGTTTCCATTAGAAGTATTGGATGTAATAAGAGAGCGTGATAATATTTGCAAGTACATTGATATCCCCTTGCAACATGCAAGTAATAATATGTTGGCTGCAATGAAGCGTAATATTACCCGTGAAGAAATGGGTGAACTGATTCAAGAAATTCGCAAGCGTGTTCCGGGTATTGCTATTCGTACTACTTTAATTGCAGGCTTTCCTGGTGAGACTTTAGAAGATATAGAAGAACTAAAAGGCTTTTTAATAGAGCATCAGTTTGATAGAGTGGGTATATTCACTTATAGCCATGAAGAAAATACTTCTGCGCATGATTTAGTAGACGATGTGCCTGCCGCTGAAAAGCAAAGACGCGCTGAAGAAATTATGGAAGTACAACAAGAAATTAGTTTGGCTAGAAACCAGGCAAAAGAAGGCTTAGTTTTAAAAGTGCTTGTAGATAAAAAAGAAGCAGGTAGGTATTTAGGCCGTACCGAATTTGATAGTGTAGAAGTAGATAACGAAGTGGTTATTAATACAAGCAAGCGCTTGAAGCCAGGCGATTTTGTGATGGTTAAAATAACTAAGGCCTATGATTACGATTTAGAGGGGGAATTAATTGATTAACTGATTAATTTATTAGTATTACAAACAAATATTAATTACAGCTAAGACTAATTACAGCTATTAATTCACTTTTACTTTTGATACATATATAGATAATATTTCTTAAATTGAATACGCATTCATCATTAAAAATTATTTTATGGCAATAGATTGGAAAGGGGTATTTCCCGCAGTGACTACCAAGTTCACTAGTAACGACACATTAGATTTAGCCTTATTTACCAAAAACATTGAAGCGCAAATAGCAGCTGGTGTGAATGGTATTATTTTAGGAGGTACATTAGGAGAGTCGAGCGTACTTACTAATGCAGAAAAAGAAATCTTAGTTAAAGAAACAGTTAAAATAGTTAACGGAAAAATTCCGGTGGTTATTAATATAGCAGAAGGTAGCACTTCTGTAGCTATTCAATGCGCCAAGGATGCAGAAAACTGGGGCGCCAAGGGTTTGATGTTACTTCCTCCTATGCGTTACAAATCGGATCATAGAGAAACAGTGGCGTATTTTAAAGATATCGCAGCAAGTACAAAGCTTCCAATTATGATTTACAATAACCCTGTAGATTATAAAATAGAAGTGACCATTGATATGTTTTCTGAATTAGCGAGCGTTCCCAATATACAAGCAGTGAAGGAATCGACCCGCGATGTTACCAATGTTACTAGAATGCGCAATAAGTTCGGCGAAAGATTTAGCATTTTATGTGGTGTGGATACGCTTGCATTAGAAGAAATATTAGTAGGCGCTGATGGTTGGGTAGCAGGTTTGGTATGTGCCTTTCCAGCAGAAACATTAGCCGTGTATAAATTAGCTAAAGCAGGTAAGATTGCAGAAGCCACTGAAATATACAGATGGTTTATGCCTTTATTAGAATTAGATATTCATCCTAAACTTGTTCAATACATTAAGTTTGCAGAAGCCAAAGCAGGTATTGGTTCTGAAACAGTTAGAAAGCCAAGATTAATTTTAGAAGGGGAGGAAAGAAAAAGAATTGAATCCATTATTGATACAGGTTTAAAAAACCGTCCTACACTTCCTGAGTTTCATAGTTTATAAATTATATAAAAAAGTCTTATGAGTAATATTGCTGACATCGCTAAAAAGGCAGGCACCGCATTTGAGCAGTATGCTTTTACCACGCCTTTGCAAAGAGCTAATTTTTTAGAAACTATTGCAACTAATATAGAAGCCCTAGGCGACGCTTTATTAGAACAGGCCAATAAAGAAACTAATTTACCCCTGCCTCGTTTAACAGGTGAAAGAGGTAGAACTTGTTTTCAACTACGCATGTTTGCAACTATGTTAAAAGAAGGTAACTATGTTGAAGCAAGTATTGATACTGCTATTCCTACTAAAACACCTCCTAAGCCAGACATTCGTAAAATGTTGCACCCCATTGGACCCGTGGTTGTTTTTGGTGCTAGTAATTTTCCTTTTGCTTATTCCACTGCAGGTGGAGACACTGCCAGTGCACTAGCAGTGGGTTGTTCTGTTATTGTAAAAGCACATCCTGCACATTTAGCTACTTCCACTATGGTGGCAGAAGCCATTATACAAGCAGCAATAGCTACCCAAATGCCAGCAAATGTTTTTCAACATGTTACTGATACTAGTTTTGAATCAGGAAAAGCCTTAGTGAAAGATGATAATATTTATGCAGTAGGTTTTACGGGTTCAAGTACAGGAGGCCGTGCATTATTAGATTATGCAAGCACAAGAAAAAACCCAATACCTGTTTTTGCAGAAATGGGTTCTGTGAACCCAGTTTTATTATTGCAAGATGCGCTTGAAAAAAATGCAGAAACTATTGCAAAAAACTATGCAAGCTCTATTACTATAGGTATGGGACAGTTTTGTACGAACCCAGGTATATTATTAGGTGTAAAATCTGATGCACTAAATATTTTTTCAAGTACACTATCCACTGAAATGAATAATATTATTCCATCGGCTATGTTGCATGCAGGCATAGAAGCTGCTTATTTAAAAAATAGCACTCATGCATTAGCGCAAAAAGGAATTACAAGCTTAACAAAAAATACACCTAGCACTAATAATGGGTATCCCGTTTTAACTACCGTGGATGCCAAAACATTTTTAAGTAATCCTGATTTAGCAGAAGAAGTATTTGGTCCTTATTCCTTACTAGTGCAATGTGATTCCATGAACGAATTAACAGAAGTTTGGAAAAGTATTAAAGGACAGATATCCACAACATTAATGGGAACTGATATTGACTTTGCAAATTCGCCTGAGCTATTAAATATGTCTTTAAGTATTGCAGGGCGTGTAATATTAAACGGAGTACCTACGGGTGTGGAAGTTTGTGATAGTATGGTGCATGGTGGTCCTCATCCGGCCAGTACTGATAGCAGATTTACGGCAGTAGGCGTTAATTCAGCTAAAAGATGGTTAAGACCTATTTCTTTTCAAAACTGGTCGAATCATTTACTGCCCTTAGCTTTACAGAATAATAATGCTTTAGGTATTTGGAGAAATATCAATGGAGCACTTAGTAAAGATGAAGTTATCGGTTAGTCCTGAATAAATAATTTAGCGGTGGCACTTACCTGCTTCATTTTTCCATTTTTTTCAATAGTAGAAAAATAATAAACTGCCGCTGCGCTAGCTATAAAATAAACAATGGCAGCTGGTGCAATGAAAGTAGATAATTGATTAGATCCAAACCAATCACCAGTAGTTACTATCCAGTAAATACAAAGTATATTTTTTACTGCTTCTATTATCCAAGCATTTTTATTTCTATCCATCAATTCAGTAAGTGCGTATACTTGTATAAATATAAAAGTGCCATAAATAAAAATATTGGTATGGCCAATGCCGGCAATATTTCCAAATAAAAAACTTACTAATAGAAGCATACAAAAAAGCTGTATCCATAAATACAATTTCATAGCAGGGGAGGCAGGTGTATTGTACTTTTCAAAATGGTAAACATCCTTTATTTTATCTACTGGGTAATTATCAATTACATCTGCAGGGCGCCAGCCTAAAGGTTGAAACCAGATGGTAAATTTATCTTTCAAGTTCTTTGTACGCCATGCATCTTGAATTAACAACCACATATGCATGAAATTTATTTTAATAGGGTTCCAGGTTTGAACAGGTCGGGTAATACCATAGACTGCAGGTATACTGTCTTGCTCTTGCACATAGGTACCAAATAATTTATCCCAGATAATAAATATCTGACCATAGTTTTTATCTAAGTATTCTGGGTTAATTGCATGGTGCACTCTATGGTGTGAAGGCGTTACAATAATATGCTCCAACCAACCCATCGTTTTAATATGTCTGGTATGATACCAGAATTGCGCAAACAAATGTAATGGAGCTACCACTGCAATTACATTCGCTGGTACACCAAATAAGGCTGCAGGAATTAATAAGAATGTATAAATTCTGAATATTACAGAAATGCTTTGTCTTAATGCACAGGCTAAATTATATTCTTCACTACTATGATGTACTATATGGTTGTTCCAGAAAAAATTATAGCTATGTGCTAAACGGTGCACCCAGTATCCTGCAAAATCTAAAGAGATAAAGGCAATAATATACAACCAAATACTATTTTGTACATGCATAATGGCCAAATGATCTACAAACCAATCATAACTTAAAATAACAATACTTAAACCTAATACATCCTTAGTAGAATTAGTGATTCCTGAACTTAAACTTGAAATCATGTCCAAGGTATTGACTGTTTCAAAGCCTTTTTTCCATCCATACCACTTTTCAAATAATACCAATAACAAAAAGGCAGGCATGGCAATCAATAAAATTTTACCGTAAGTTTCCATATTATAAAAATTTGCTATAACAATTAAGCATTGCGTTATCAAATGTATTAATTTTATCTCATGACCACAACAAAACCCATAAGTATTGAAAATTTTGGATCCTACGAACTAGGGGGGTCTGTCTTTCAATGTATTGACGCACATACCTGTGGCAATCCGGTAAGGGTGGTGGTCAATGGTGGCCCTGCCTTGGAAGGTAGTACCATGAGCGAAAAGCGTCAACATTTTTTAAAAGAATTTGATTGGATAAGAAAGGGATTAATGTTCGAACCTCGTGGGCATGATATGATGAGTGGAAGTATTTTGTATCCGCCGCATGATCCTGAAAATGATATGGCCGTTTTATTTATTGAAACCAGTGGCTGTTTACCTATGTGTGGTCATGGTACGATTGGAACTATTACTGTGGCTATTGAAGCGGGTTTAATTCAGCCAAAAATTCCTGGTAAAATTCGTATGGAAGCTCCTGCAGGACTGGTGCAAATAGAATATACCATGAAGGGTAAAAAAGTAAGTTCGGTAAAGCTTACCAATGTGGCTTCCTTTATGGCTGCTGAAAATATTCAAGTTGAATGCCCTGATTTAGGTATGCTTACTATTGATGTTTGTTATGGTGGAAATTATTACGCTATTGTTGAAGTACAAGAAAATTTCAAAGGCATTGAAAATTATACCGCCGGACAATTAATTGCATGGAGTGGTGTACTAAGAAAACGCATCAATGAATCGAATAAGTTTGTGCATCCCTCAGACCCCACCATTAATGGTTGCTCGCATATTTTATGGACAGGCAAGGTATTAGATGCAAAGAATACAGCACGTAATGCAGTATTTTATGGAGACAAGGCCATTGATAGGTCGCCCTGTGGAACGGGTACTTCAGCAAGACTGGCGCATTGGCATGCCAAGGGCAAACTAAAACAAGGGGATCCATTTTTACATGAAAGTATTATAGGTTCTGTATTTACAGGCAAGGTAGAATCAACCACTACCATAGGTGATAAACAAGCCATTATCCCCTCTATTGAAGGCTGGGCCAAGATATACGGCTTTAACACTATATCCATAGATAAGCAGGACGACCCCTATGCTAGCGGTTTTCAAGTAGTTTAGCTTATTCTAAAATTCCATCCCTTTTTACTGTGTTATGAACGCAATTTTAACGAAATTTGTGCTTCAATTTATTCTATGGAAGTAGTTGTCATTGGAGGAGGCATTATAGGATTGAGCAGCGCTTATTTTTTACAAGAAGCGGGGCATCAAGTGACCGTTGTGGATCAATCCGATATGACCAATAATTGCTCCTATGGTAATTGCGGTTATATATGTCCGAGTCATTTTACACCACTAGCCACACCTGGTATTGTTCAACAGAGTTTAAAGTGGATGTTGAATTCAGAAAGCCCTTTTTATATAAAACCAAGATTAAGTTTAAGTTTAGTAAAATGGGGTTTGCAGTTTATGAAAGAAGCGACTGCTGAAAAAGTAGAGCGCGCTGCCATTCCTTTAAGAGATTATTCTTTGTTTTCTAAAAAATTATACGCCGATTGGGATGCTTTGCCTCAATTTAAATTTTCCTATGAGCATAAAGGTTTATTGGAAATATTTCAAACTAAAAAAGCAGGTGAGCATGCAAGACATTTAGTGCATCAAGCACATGGCTTAGGTTTAACCGATACTAAACTTTTAAATCAGCAGGAATTATTTGCGATGGAACCCAATCATCCAATCAATGCCATTGGGGCCATTCATTTTGGATGCGATGGACATTTGTATCCGAATAAGTTAATGCAACAACTTATTGCCGATTTAAAAAGCAAAGGAGTGGTTATCAAAACCAATGAAGCAGTGGTAGATTTTGAAAAAACAGCAGGAAAAATAAATGCGGTTATCACCCCTCAAAATAAATACAAGGCCGATGCAGTGGTTTTGGCTACGGGCTCTTGGTCTAGAGAGATGGCAAAAAAATTAGACATGGATTTATTGCTCATGCCTGGTCGTGGCTATTCCATTACCATTGAAAATACACCTTATCAAACCATTTATCCATCTGTACTCGTGGAAGGTAGAGTGGCGCTTACGCCCATTGAGGGAAATAAAATGCGTTTTGGAGGCACCATGGAAATTACTAGCACCAACGAGCCGCCCAATTTAAAAAGGGTGGCAGGTATACTAAAAGCAGTGAAAAGCTTTTACCCCTCCTTTGATATTCCCGTTCCTACGATAGATAAAGTTTGGTATGGTTATAGACCTTGTTCTGCCGATGGATTGCCTTATCTTGGCAGGACTAAAAAATGGAACAATTTAGTCATGGCTACTGGACATGCAATGGTGGGTTTAAGTTTAGGGGCAGGTACCGGAAAATTAGTTTCAGAAATTATAGATGAAAAACCAACCAGTATTGATATTAGCTTTTACAATCCAGAAAGATTTAATCATTAATGAAATTTAACGCTACTCCAATATCTTATCGTTCCACTGGATTATTCAGTGCCTTAATCAATGATTATATTGAAACCAAGGGCACAGCGCAAAGTTTTGTAAACTATGCTGCTACTAAAGAAGGATATAAGAAAGCCATTGAACAAAGAGCTTCTTTTCCTACGAACAGAAAAGTATTGGTGGAGGCTTTACAAAATCAGTATAGTCAATTAGAAAAAGGTATTAATGATGCTAATGTTCTAAATAATAAAGAGGCATTTAAATTGGTTAACGATAATGTGAATTTATTATTGAAAGAAAATACATTCACGGTTACCACAGCACATCAACCAAATATTTTTACGGGTCCACTTTACTTTTTTTATAAAATTCTGCATACTATTCAATTGGCTGCTGAATTAAAAAAGCAATTTCCTGAAAATAATTTTGTACCTGTTTATTATATGGGATCTGAGGATGCCGACTTGCAAGAAGTAGGTTCCTATACATTAGCAGGCGAAGCCTACCAGTGGAATACCAAACAAAAAGGGGCCATTGGAAGAATGAAGGTAGATGACGAGTTGATTAAATTATTACAAAACCTGGAAGGGTATTGGTTGGTTCAACCTGCAGGTAAAGAGGCATTGGATGTTTTAAAGCAGGCTTATCAAAAAGGGAAGACTATATCAGAAGCTACTTTGCATTTAGTGCATGCGTACTTTGGAAAATACGGGCTTGTAGTTCTTCAACCAGACGATGCTCAATTGAAAGGGGTTTTCGTTGATGTAATGGAAAAGGAATTAAGAAATGGGTTTTCTCAAAAAGCCATTCATTCTACCAAAGAAAAATTAGCAAATGCTTATCATGTACAGTCAGATGGGCGTGATTTGAACTTATTTTATTTAAAAGAGAACACGCGCGCTAGAATTGAAAAACAAGGAGATGCTTATATAGTAGTGGATACAGAAATGCGTTTCACAGAGGAAGAGATAATAAAAGAGTTACATGCAAATCCTGAAAGGTTTAGCCCCAATGTAATACTAAGAGGAGTATATCAAGAAACTATACTTCCTGGTATTGCCTTTATTGGTGGCGGGGGAGAACTAGCTTATTGGATGGAACTTAAAAATGTATTTGATGAAGTAAAAGTGCATTATCCTATTTTGCAATTGCGTAATTCATTTTTGTTTATGAATGAAAAGCAAATTGCACATTGGAATAGTTTGGGCTTTTCGTTGGATGATTTATTTAAACCCCTTTTGGAATTAGAATTGGGATATGTTAAAAATCAAACCAAAGAAAATTTAGCCTTAACCAATCATATCGCATCGCTCAACGATTTATATGCTTCTATTCAGCAAGATGTCATAAAAATAGATACCTCTTTAGGGGATCATGCTAAGAATTTATCAATTCAGGCGCAAAAGAAATTAGCCTTATTAGAAAAGAAAATGATTCGTGCTGAAAAAAGAAAACAACAAACTTCTATTGACCGCATTCAAGCCATTAAGGGATCTTTATTCCCTAAAAATAGTTTACAAGAAAGAGTAGAAAACTTTTCAGAGTGGGTAGGCGCCTACGGATGGGATTGGGTGGAAGCTGTATTAGAAAATTCAACTACTTTGAACCCTAGCTTTACAATTATTACTATTAGCAAGGATTAGTTGCTATTTTTTATCAAACTCGTTATTCCAAGTTCCTTTCAAATTCTCCACCTTAGTCATTACTTCCGATTCCATATTTAATCTATAGTCATCCATAGCTTGACCAATTTGAGCATTCGTACTTCCTAAAATTTGAGCGGCCAATAAGCCTG
The DNA here is from genome assembly GCA_021300455.1 of Sediminibacterium sp. Lineage (GTDB taxonomy): Bacteria > Bacteroidota > Bacteroidia > Chitinophagales > Chitinophagaceae > Sediminibacterium. Next base: position 14,481 of record JAJTDP010000019.1, read on the forward strand.
CATTTTTAGCACCATTTAAAGCAACAGTGGCTACAGGGACACCACCTGGCATTTGTAAAATAGATAATATACTGTCCCAGCCCTCAGCTGAATTAGTTGATTTAATAGGCACTCCAATAACAGGCAAGCTAGTTAATGCGGCTACCATACCTGGTAAATGCGCTGCACCACCCGCACCTGCAATAATGACTTGTAAACCTCTTTTGCGGGCTGTTTTTGCATATTCTACCATACGATCGGGCGTGCGGTGTGCAGAAACAACGGTTAATTCAAAAGGAATGTTGAAAGTTTTTAAAATATCTGCAGCTGCCTGCATGATAGGTAAATCACTATCGCTTCCCATGATGATGCCAACTTGTGCAGGTGTAGACATAATTTTTATTTGATGCAAGTTAAGTTAATTTTTTATAAAATATCCGGCTACGGCTCCCATTATAGGAGTAGCCTTTGTCTCCATTATTTTCACTTTGAAGCATTTAGCAGTGGTAGTAGGGAATTGAATAATTTTCTTTCTTCCAATGGTAGTGCTACCCGTAATTTTTTTCATATCAGCTTCTTTATCACCTGCATATATTTCAAAACGAATAACTCTTTGTCCAAATTTAATTTGCTCTTGCAGTTGAATGCTATTAATGGTAACTGGTGTAGTTAAACAAATAGCTGTTTCATTATTAGTATTCTTGATAACAGCGTTTTTAAATAAGTTAGTTTTAAAAGCGGCCTCTCTTATTTTTCTAAAATCCATTAATGCGCCTGAATCTTGCGGTGCAATTAAACCTTTTCTATTAGGAGGTACATTTAATAATAAATTACCACCATGACCTACTGAGTTTAAATATAAATTAAATAATGTCTTACCCGATTTTACTGTAGAATCTTCTTCTTCATGATAAAACCATCCTTTACGGATAGATACATCTGCTTCAGCACCAATCCAATTTTTTCCATTAAAATTTCCTCTATTCAAAGTGTCATTTGGAGGAGCGCCTTCTCCTCTTTTAAATCCTGCTGTATCTAATAAGTTCCAGTTGGTTTCATTAATCAATCCATTTTCATTGCCTACCCAACGAATATGCGGTCCAATATCACTGAATATTAAAATATTGGGTTGATAAGACATAGCAGAATCTTTGAACCTTGTAAAATCGTATACTTGCTTTTTACCATTAGGGCCTTCTCCATTCGCGCCATCCCACCATAGTTCAGTTAAATTGCCATAGCCCGTTAAAAGTTCCTTCATGGTTTGAATATAGATATCGTTGTAAGCAGCCGTACCATACTCTGGGTGGTTTCTATCCCATGGAGAAATATATACGCCCATTTCAATACCTGCTTTCTTACATGCTTCTGATAACATTTTAATGACGTCGCCTTTTCCATCCATCCACTTGCTTTCTCTTACTGTGTGCTTGCTATATTTACTTGGCCATAAACTAAATCCATCGTGGTGTTTTGCCGTAATAATTATACCCTTAGCACCAGACGCTTTTGCAATGCTTGCCCACTGGTTACAATCTATTGCTGTTGGGTTAAATACATTAGGATCTTCACTTCCTTTTCCCCACTCTAAATTGGTAAATGTGTTAGGGCCAAAATGCATAAATAAGTAAAATTCTTTTTCATGCCAAGCGAGTTGTTGCTTAGTAGGCGTTGGCCCAAATTTTTCTTGTGCTACTAATATATTATTGGATGCTAAAAAGAAAAGGAAGGTTGTGAAAAATAAGTAAATATATTTTTTCATGAAAGCGCTCTTTTATATAATTGAATCGTGTTTTCTAAACCTAAATAAAGTGCATCGCTAATTAAGGCATGTCCAATACTTACTTCATCAATACTTGGAATAGATTGTATTAAGTAAGGTAAATTAAATCTGTCTAAATCATGACCTGCATTAATACCGAGTCCTAATTTTTTAGCCTTGGCTGCAGCACTCATATAAGGTTCAATGGCCTTTTCTTTATTACCAGCAGCAAATAGCTTTGCATACATTTCGGTATATAATTCTATACGATCCGTTCCAGTGCTGGCAGCTGCTTCAATCATTTTTTCTATAGGATCTACAAAAATAGAAACGCGAATGCCTGCTTTTTTAAATACTCCAATGATTTGTTTTAAATAATCTTGTTCTGTAATGGTATCCCAGCCATGGTCAACTTGGTTTCTTTGGGATTGCCTTCAATGTTAAACTCTGTGGTCAATATTTTGCTTAAATCATAAACATCTTGGTAGCGAATATGCCTTTCATCGGGTCTTGGATGCACTGTAATACCCTCGGCGCCAAAACGCTCGCAATCCTTTGCCACCTGCACTACATTAGGATTGTCCCCGCCACGGCTATTTCTTAATGTGGCTATCTTATTTATGTTCACACTTAAACGAGTCATAGGCGAATTTAAGTTATTTTTGCATCTCAAATATAAGAAATGGCTTATTCTAGTTTGGAGGCTTGTTTATTGGATTTAGAACGCACGGGTCAGCTGCTGCGTATCAAAGAAGAGGTAGACCCGTATTTAGAAATGGCTGCTATTCATTTGCGCATTTATGAACAAAAAGGCCCTGCTATTTTATTTGAAAAAGTGAAGGGTTCTAAGTTTCGTGCAGCTTCCAATATTTTTGGTACACTAGAAAGAAGTGAATTTATTTTTAGAGATACCTTGCCTTCCGTAAAGCAATTAATTGATATTAAAATTAATCCACTTGCAGCTATTCAAAATCCATTAAAATCTTTAGCTGCATTACCGGCTGCGATTAATGCACTGCCGAATAAAAATCCAATTGCAAAACCAGTTTTGTTTGAAGAGATAAATATTAGTGATTTACCACTTATTCATCATTGGCCCATGGATGGAGGTGCCTTTGTAACACTTCCACAAGTATATACAGAAGATGCAGATAAACCCGGCATTGGTAGTTCTAATTTAGGAATGTACCGTATTCAATTAAATGGTAACGATTATATATTAAATAAAGAAATTGGTTTGCATTATCAATTACATAGAGGTATTGGGGTGCATCAAACTAAGGCGAATAATCTAGGACTTCCTTTAAAAGTAAGTTGCTTTGTGGGTGGGCCACCTGCGCATAGTGTTGCTGCAGTGATGCCACTACCAGAAGGTATGAGTGAAATGAATTTTGCAGGGGTACTTGCAGGAAAAAGATTTGGTTATACTTATGTTGATGGTTTTTGCGTAAGTACCGACGCCGATTTTGTAATTACGGGAGAAGTATTTCCTGGAGATAATAAACCGGAAGGTCCTTTCGGGGATCACTTGGGGTATTATAGTTTGCAACATCCTTTTCCTGTAATGAAAGTGCATAAAGTATATGCCAGAAAAAATGCCATTTGGGCTTTTACAGTGGTAGGAAGACCTCCGCAAGAGGATACAAGTTTCGGACAACTCATACATCATATCACGGGCTCTGCTGTTTCTAATGAAATACCAGGATTAAAAGAAGTACATGCAGTAGATGCAGCAGGCGTGCATCCTTTATTATTAGCCATAGGCAGTGAAAGGTATACGCCCTTTTTAGAAAATAAAAAACCTGCAGAAATTTTAACCATTGCCAATCATATTTTAGGAACAGGACAATTAAGTTTAGCAAAATTTGTTTGGATAACGGCGGAAGCAAAAAAATCGAAAGGTGATAAAGAAATAGATGTAAATAATATACCTGAGTTTTTAGCTTATATGTTGAGTAGAATGGATTTTTCAAATGACCTACATTTTTACACCAACACCACCATGGACACCTTGGATTATTCTGGTGACGGTTTAAACAGTGGCTCTAAATTAGTACTAGCTGCTTATGGAGATGTCAGAAGGAAATTAGCTACTACTATTCCAGAAAATATTACTGCACTCAATGCCAATGCTAGCTTAATTATGCCGGGTATAATTGCGGTGAATGCAGCAGATTCAACTATACATTCTATTCAAGAAAAGTTAAAGGGGAAAGGGGAAACTTTATTAGAACAAGATGGTATAGCTATGATTATTATTACCGAAGACGCTACTTGGATGGCTGCTGAATTTAATAATTTCATTTGGGCAGCCTTTACTAGAACTAATCCTTCCAAAGATATTGAAGGGGTGGATAGTTATATTAATAATAAACATTGGGGATGCAATGGGCCACTTATTTTTGATGCAACTATTAAAAAGCATCATGCGCCTGCAGTGGTAAAGGACAATGAGGTAGAGAAAAAGGTTAGCGCTATTTTGAGTAAGTATGGTTATTAGAAAAAGCTTCTAATAACTCTAATGTCTTTAATAACTATATGAAGTTTCAATAAGATATAGTTTTCGTATTTATTATTACACTTCAACCCATGTATGGTCGGCTAATAATTTCACAGTAGCTACAAATCCGGCAAAGGGTCCAGAGCCGCCGCCCCATTCACTAGGCGCCACTAAAGAAAGTACATGTGAAGCGTCTGTTTTTTCATATACATGATATATTTGACCTATCTGCGGTTTGAAAGTAATTTTAGCTTCGTAAATCATTAAACTTAATTCCTTGCGCTTTTTAATTTCCTGCGCTTGTCTTGCTAGTAATTCAATTTGCTCTTTAATTTGATTTAACTGCATATTGGTTTGATCCTCCATGGCAGATAAAGCCTTATGTTTTATAACGCCTTCTTTAGTAGGACGAATAGCCACACTACCTGCAGAAGATGCATAAGGTAGAACGCTTAATTGTTTATGGTATACTTCTATATTTTTAATAGCCTCTCCATTTTCTTTGAAGCCATACTGTGATACTTTTAAAAAACCATTGGCTAAAATTTCATGTACTACTTTAAGGACTTCTTTATTGTCTTTATGAAATTGAACGGTTAAGCAAGAGCCATTATTAATTTCGGCAATCACTTCATTTCCTAATAATGGGTTTTCAAAAGCCTGTGCCATTCCATTGGGTATAACGCTATACTGGGCATAAAAAGCCTCGTTTTCAATATTCACCCAATTATGACTAAAGCTAAGGGCATGGCCATTTTGAACGCTTTCAATTTTGTAGTTTCCAGATTTTGGAACTAATTGATACTCGAATTCGCTTTTTTCCGGGAAAAGCTGCCAGCTTGCTAAAAAATTATACGCTTGAACCATATTTTATATAACAAAAATAAGTAGGAAAGGTTGAATGAAAATGGGTTGTTTATGCTCAAAAATGCTAATTAATTTGAACAAAATCGGGCTTGCTAATAATACTAGAATTGTACTTATAACGAAGGTTGGTGATAAGGGCAATATTCCAAGGGCTCAGTTGGCGATTGGTTCTTGGGAAGTAGAAGGTTCTTAATTCAATAGTGCCGAAAATGAGGTTTTCATTCCTAATTCTCATGCCAGATCCTATAGAGGAATAGATATCTCCCTTTTCAATGGGTTGGCCCACGGTTCTTAGATAAGTAATATTGCCAAAGGCAAAAGGGGAGGTTCGAAAACCATAAAACGACCTAGAATTATACCATACCGATTCCCAGTTGGCAGTGATACGAGTGCCGCCATAAATACGCTCTTTATTTAATTGAGGTATACCATAGCCACTATTAATAAGTAGGGCCTCGTTGAATTTATTTTTTAGGGTTTGAGTAAAACTCACATTAATGATGGATCTATACTTAAAGCCACTTTCTAAATAACGAAGCTTATTAATTTGTTCTATACTGGCTATGAAGCGAACATCTTGTAATTGGCCATCGGTAAAACTGGAACCTGCGCTGAATGTACCATGTCTATAATTTTTATTAGAAAGTAATTTATAGTTCTCAAATTTTATTCCTAGATAAGGTAATGAGATTTGTTCCCTTCTATAATTTCCAGAAGTAATGACCAACGATTTTCCTGTGGGTAAATCTTCGTTTCTTCCAAAGCCATATAAATACTGGGTCCTTATAATTTGTTGTTTAAATAAAGTAAATGAAGCTAGGGAGGCTTCAATATTTTGATAGTTTTTATCTATTTGCGCTAAATAATCTGTTGGCCTTTGTTTAAATATATTTTCTAAAAAACGAACTTGCAGAAAATAATGCACATTATTGGCTGACAGTTTAATTTGTTTACTAAAAAGTTGATAGCCTAACCAGGCATCAAAATGTTTTAAGTCGTAATTATAATTGCTGTTGAATAAAGAGTCTGACCACTTGTTAGTGAAAACATTTTCATTATTGGCATTATTCCAATCAAATCCCCAGGTCCATTTACTATTGGGTGTGAGTAGGGGGCGGTTACCTCTTATGTAAACGGTGGATTCAGATAAATCACCATTGGCTACATTGGGTGCAAAGGATTTTGCACCTATAGTAATATCTGTAAAGCTACCTTGTAAATTTCTATTGGTATAATCAAAGCCCCAACCTGTCTTGATGGATCTATTTTTATCGAAGTTGTGACCTAAGGTAAATGCGTTGCCTCCGTCATTTGCATTTTCTGTACTTAAGGTAGCTGTATAAGAATTGGCATTTCTAATATTAAAGCTACCTCCAAAAGGGAAGATATCTTTTGTGATAATGTATAAGTCTACCTCATTGGTGTCCACTGAAGAAAGAGTGGCGAGTATTCGGGCGTCTTGTATATAGGGTATGTCTCTCAACCATTTTTCATTGTAGGCAATGATTAAGGGGTCTAGGACTTCCTGCTCCTTAATAAATAAGTTTTTTCGAATTGTATTTTCACTTGTTTTATTATGAAGCTTATCTGCAAATTTTGTAAGAACACCTTTTTTTACATTATAAGGGTTGATAACACTAGCCCCGAAATGTTTTTGTTCGATTTGAATGCTTCTAATTCTTTTTCCTTCGTACTTCGCTACTTGTTGTGCATATTTATTTAGATTAATAAAAGTAGAATCAATAAAAGGATTGGGCTTGCCCTTGAATTGCTTAATAATAGTTTGCAGAAAACTGCTATCCTTCGATAGGGCAATATTTTTTTCAATATTTCTTATTTGTGCATAGATAGAATTATGCAAGCACAGTAAGAATAGTAAAGTAAATATTTTTCGAAAAGCAGAAGTCATGGTATTGTTATTTCATTACAATACTTTTACTGCTCTTTTTCTTAAAGATTCAATAGGAATATTTAAATATTTACCAATTTGCTTGCCGTCTCTATAGCTTATCACTCTTAAAGAAAGTACATCTTCTGGAATTAAAAAAGGAGCTGTATATTTTTGGCTATAATTGTCGGGCATTTGATCGTTAATAGTATAATACATATCTAGTCCTTCCACTTCGCCTTCCATAAAGCCAATCAATTCACCTTTTGTATTTAATTGAGTAGTTACTATAGGGTCATACATACTTCTAGCATATCTCACATTCGCTGCATCTAGTTTGTCAAATTGTTTTTCTACTTTTTTAGTAAAACTATTCCAGTTCTTCTTTTCTTTAGGAGACCAACCCGTTTCTGCCACTGCTAAGCCTCGTGGCCAAGTCATGTATTGAGCATATCTCATATCAAAAATTTGCTCTGACCATTGATTCGCTTGATTGCCTAAAATTAAACTAGGATCAACGCCTTCTGGAATGGGTTCAAAAGAATAAGTAGTTTTCATTCTGAGTCCACGGTATACTTTACCCTCTGCTGTTTGCTCGCCTTGGTAAAAATCGATATAGTTATAATCGTTAGGAGACATCACTACTTTATGTCCTTGTTTAGCAGCTTCAATACCTCCTTTCACACCTCTCCAACTCATTACTGTAGCATCTCCCGATAAACCACCTTCTAAAATTTCATCCCAGCCCATCATTTTCTTTCCTTTGCTATTAATTATTTTTTGTACGCGGCGCACAAAATAACTTTGCACTTCATTCATATCCTTCAAGCCTTCTTTTTTCATAAGCGCTTGAACATTTGGTGATTTTTCCCAATTGTTTTTTGGATTTTCATCTGCCCCCATATGAATGTATTCAAATGGAAATAGGGGAGCCATCTCTCCAAATATTTTATCTAAGTATTCATATACTGTTTCATTAGAAGGGTCTAAAGAATTATCAATTTTTGCAGCCACATGTCCATTTAATCCTTCCCAATCCATAAACTCATCACCTGCATTTACTTGGAAAGGGTAATTAGGTGTAGTACTTAAAAAAGGATAAGCTGTATTCATGGCCAAACTATGACCAGGCACATCCACTTCTGGAATAACTTCAATAAATCTTGCTTTTGCATAAGCCACTACTTCTTTAATATCTTCCTGTGTATAAAAACCACCATAAGTTTTAGGTTCATCAATAGCAGGGGTAGTAATATTCATCCACTTACCTTTTCGCTCTGCTCTCCAAGCACCTACGCTTGTTAATTTAGGAAGAGATTTAATTTCAATTCTCCATCCTTGGTCGTCGGTTAAATGCCAATGAAAGCGGTTGTATTTATAACGCGCCATGTCATCAATAAATGTTAGCACATCTGCCTTGCTAAAAAAATGTCTACTAACATCTAGCATCATACCTCTCCATCCGAAACGAGGTTTGTCAATGATAGAAACAAAAGGCAAGGTCCAATTTGTATTGGCTTGTAAATTATTGGAATAAATAGCCGCTGGTAATAATTGCATGACTGTTTGCCATCCAAAAAATAAACCTGCATTGGCATTGGCTTTTAATTGAATTCCTTTTTCATTAATATCCAAGGTATACCCCTCGGTACCTAAATTGGCATCATTGATAATTTGTAAATCAATGCTTGGTTTGTTTTTTGTAAAATATACTACACGTCCTGTGGTGGTTCTTAATTTTACAGCCATAATATCGGAAATAGCATTAGCTGAACTTGGTGCATTAATGGCAATGCTTTTAGGTAAAGTATAATTACCTGGCTTGGTGGTCATTTGATAAGGCTCAGGAATAATACTTATGTTCTGCGCATTTGAAGTAGAAAGTGCACCAATGATGAGTGTAAAAACAAGGGCAATGGATAAAATTTTGTTCAGTTTCATACAAAATCGTTTTATGTTAATTTAAATTATACACATGAAAAGTGAAATACTTTGCTTTATATAGGGGCTAAAGTGATGCCTTTAAAGATACATAAAAATACATAAAAAAGCCGCTCCTGATTACTCGGGAACGGCTAGGGGAATTTTGGAAATATTGCAGAAACTAGATAGAACTAGTTGCTAAATTTACTTTCAACTTTAGATTAATATCTGTAAGCGTCAGCCTTAAATGGACCTGCTACAGGTATACCTAAATAAGCTGCTTGCTCAGTAGTTAATTCATCTAATTCAGCACCTACTTTCGCTAAATGTAAACGCGCTACTTTCTCATCTAAATGTTTAGGTAACACATACACTTTGTTCTCGTAGTTCTTATGGTTAGTCCATAATTCTATTTGAGCTAATGTTTGGTTAGAGAAAGAGTTACTCATTACAAAAGAAGGGTGACCAGTAGCACAACCTAAGTTTACTAAACGGCCTTCTGCTAAAACGATAACATCTTTACCATCGATATTGTATAAATCAACCTGTGGTTTAATAGTATCTTTTGTATGACCATAGTTATTATTTAACCAAGCCATATCAATTTCAATATCAAAGTGACCAATATTACATACAATGGCTTTATCCTTCATCACTCTGAAATGTTTTTCGTTGATCAAATCACGACAACCAGATGCAGTCACAATAATATCTGCTTCTTTTACTGCGTCGATCATTTTTCTAACTTCATAACCATCCATCGCAGCTTGTAAAGCACAGATAGGATCGATTTCAGTTACCATTACACGGCAACCTGCGCCACGTAAAGAAGCGGCAGAACCTTTTCCTACGTCACCGTAAGAACCCACAACCGCCACCTTACCAGCCATCATTACATCAGTTGCACGACGAATCGCATCTACCAATGATTCTTGACAACCATATTTATTATCGAATTTAGATTTTGTAACAGAATCGTTTACGTTAATAGCAGGCATTGGTAAAGTACCTTTCGCCATACGCTCATATAAACGGTGAACACCTGTAGTAGTTTCTTCACTCAAACCTTTAATACCAGCAACGAATTGAGGATACTTATCTAATACCATGTTGGTTAAATCACCACCATCATCTAAGATCATATTCAAAGGACGGTCTGCACCACCAAAGAATAAAGTTTGTTCAATACACCAGTCACCCTCTTCAATAGATTGACCTTTCCAAGCAAATACACCCACGCCTGTTGCAGCAATAGCAGCAGCGGCTTGGTCTTGTGTAGAGAAGATATTACAAGAGCTCCATTTAACTTCAGCGCCTAAGGCAGTTAAAGTTTCAATTAATACAGCTGTTTGAATAGTCATGTGTAAGCAACCCGCAATACGAGCACCTTTTAATGGTTGACTTGGTCCGTATTCAGCACGGATACTCATTAAACCTGGCATTTCTGCTTCGGCTAAACGAATCTCTTTACGACCCCAATCTGCTAATGTGATATCGGCTACTTTATAAGGTAGGCTAAAATCGATGTTTTCTAGGTTAGACATATATTTTTTGTTTAGAAGGCAAAGGTATGAAATAGGATAAAATAACAAAATATTTGATATTTTTAGGATATTCAGCTATTATATCATATTTTTGTGATGATTTATGCTAAAATAACATGAAAAACAGTACTCCATCAGTAGATTCGGCTAGTCTTCAACAATCTATCTCCTTAGACGATAAGGATTTAGCCATTTTACGTCTCTTGCAGGATAATGCGAGGATCACTGTAAAAGAAATTGCCGATCAAATTCATTTGAGCACCACACCGGTGCATGAGCGTATTAAGAGACTAGAGGCGGGTGGGGTGATTAAGCAGTATGCCACTTTAATTGATGGAACCAAAGTGAAAAAGGGGCTAATGGTTATTTGTTATGTGTCTCTAAATCAGCATAGTAAGCAGTCTGGGGGTCAGTTTATTAAGCTAATAAATGAGCTACCCGATGTGGTGGAATGTTATAGTATATCCGGTGAATTTGACTTTATGTTGAAAATTGTGACCGAGGATATGAACAGTTATTACAATTTCCACGTGAACAAATTAAGCCAGGCCGACAATATAAGTCAGGTGCAGAGCGTTTTTATAATGGGTATCGTTAAACAAACCCATCAAATAGTATAATTATCATCAACTTATGAAACACTTCATTATGAAATATAATAAGTATCTAGGTATGGGGGTTTTCCTATTAATGCTAGTGGGCGGTTTTTATTTAATAAAACCAAGTCATGAATCAAGGGCCATTGCCATGAAATATCCTATTGTTTTAAAGTCAATGAATTTAGTTTCATTAAGTACTTATAATGCAGATACAGCTCAAACCGATAGCACGCCTTTAATAACTGCAAGTGGGTTTAAATTAGATAGTTTGAATCCTAAAAAACATAGAGTGATTGCCATTAGCCGTGATTTAAAAGAATTATTTGCTTTCGGAGATAAAGTAGAATTAACCAATGCCGGAAAGTTTAATGGCATTTGGTTTATTCATGATTTAATGAATAAAAAATACAAAAACAGGATTGATATTTTAATCAATTCAAGCGACCGCCAAATGAGTTTAGAAAGGGTGGTGATTTCTAAGATTTAATTACTACTTAGTGTTACTAGAAGTTCAAGCGCATGACATAATCGTCCATGTAAAAGCCATTGCCAATATCGAATTTAAATTCGCGTTCTTTAATGAATCCTTTTTTTAAATAAAAAGTATAAGCGTTATTTAATTTATTCACTTGCAATAATAATGAGTTTGAGCCTGCTGCCTTGGCCACCTCAATACATTTATTTAATAAGGCCTTCCCAGCTCCAGTACCTTGTGCTTCAGGAAGTACATATAATTTATTGAGTTTATGCGCATTTGAAATTTCTGATGCATCTGTACTTTTATCTTGTTCGTCTTCGGGGCTTACAGAACAAAAACCCACCGCATCCCATTGCTCGTTTTCTTTTTTTATACTTGCGATATAAAACTCGCAACCAGTATTCATTTGTTTTTCTAATGACTCATTACTATACATCCAGTCCAACATGAAATCAATTTGTGCTTGAGATATAATATGACCATAAGTACTGGGCCAAGTGCGCTCCGATACAGATCTGATAAAATCTCTGTCGTTTAAGCCAGCGCGGGTTATTTGAATTTCAGTCATTGAATTATACTGTTGTAATAAGTTATATTTAAGTTTATAATTACTGTTAAATAAACATATTCATTTAACTAAAAAAATCTTATCCTAACTGTGCTAAACTTTCTTCAATAGTTTGAATTCTCGCTAAAGCATCGGCCTTCTTTTTTTGTTCAATAGCTAAAACTTCTGGCTTTGCATTTTGCACAAACTTTTCATTAAGTAATTTCTTATCTACACTTTGTAAAAAGCCTTGTTGATGGGCTAGGTCCTTTAATAAGTTTTCTTTTAAGCTGGCAGTATCAATGGCTTGGTTAGCAACTATGTAAAATTTATCTTTTTCTAAAGCCACTACAATGGAGGCAGCAACTGTACTTGATGTATAAGCAATACTAGAGGCGTTAATTTGCTTGGCTAATATATTTTGAATGCTTTGATAAGGCGCATTGGTGGCAGTTTGAATATGTAATTCAATGGCATCCTTAGGCTTTATTTGATTTTTATTACGCGCATCGCGTAAAGTAGAAATTACATTTTGTAATAATGCCCCTGCATTTAAAACTTTCTTATTCACACTTGTATTAGGAGTATGTAGTTTCACGCATAAGTCCTCAGACTGTGTTTTAAGGGTATGGTGTATCTCTTCTGTAATAAATGGCATGAAGGGATGTAGTAATTGTAATAATGCATCATAAAACTCCACTGTTTTTTCATACACTTCAGCATGTATAGGTTGTTCAAAGCCTGGCTTGATCCATTCTAAATACCAGCTACAAAAATCATCCCATATTAAACTATAAATAGCTTTTAAGGCTTCACTTAATCGGAAGGTTTTTAGCATTTCATCTACTTCAATTTGTGTAGTATTTAATTTTGCTTCAAACCAATCCATAGCAAACTTTGCATCTTCCGCAATTTCACTTGTATTGTTTTGACGAGCTTCCCACATCTTCAATAACTTAGTGGCATTCCATAATTTATTATTGAAATTTCTTCCTTGCTCCAAAGTCGATTCATCAAATAGTAAGTCGTTACCTGCAGGAGAGGCAATCATAATACCAAAACGAACGGCGTCAGCACCATATTGGTCAATGAGTCCTAATAGGTCAGGAGAGTTTCCTAAACTCTTACTCATTTTTCTTCCTTGCTTATCACGCACAATACCTGTGAAGTAAACATCTTTAAATGGAATCTTACCCATATACTCTTCTCCAGCCATAATCATTCTAGCTACCCAGAAGAAAATAATTTCAGGTGCAGTTACCAGTGTGCTAGTAGGATAGTAATAATTAACTTCTGCATTACCAGGGTTAGATAAACCCTTGAATACCTCAAAAGGCCATAACCAACTACTAAACCAAGTATCTAAACAATCGGCGTCCTGTGTTAATTTTTTTCCTTTGGTTTCTGGATGATTCGTATTTACTTCTACTTCATTATGTGCTACATAAAAATTACCTTCTTCATCATACCAAGCGGGTATGCGGTGTCCCCACCATAATTGTCTACTAATACACCAGTCCTTAATGCCTTCCATCCAATGGCGGTATAAGTTTTTAAATTTAGCAGGATGAAAACTAATTTCATCAGACATCACCGCCTCTAGTGCAGGGGCTGCTAATTTTTTCATATCCACCCACCACTGTAAACTTAATCTTGGTTCCACAATGGCGTCGGTTCTTTCACTAAATCCTACTTGATGTGTGTAGTCTTCAATTTTTACTAAATTTCCTGCAGCTTCTAAATCCTTGGTAATAATTTTTCTTACCTCAATTCTATCTTGTCCAATATACATACCCGCTGCTTCAGATAAAGTACCATCGTCGTTCATGGTATCAATCACTTCTAAATTATATTTCTGTCCTAAAACAAAATCGTTCATGTCATGAGCAGGTGTTACTTTCAATGCACCCGTTCCAAATTCTATTTCTACATAATCATCTGCAATAATGGGTATGCGTCTGTTAATTAAAGGCACAAAAGCAAACTTACCTACTAAGTTTTTATAGCGATCGTCTTTAGGGTGTACACAAATAGCAGAGTCGCCTAAAATAGTTTCAGGACGCACAGTGGCAATAGTAATATACTCTTCACCAGGAACATCTAATTTATAACGCAGGTGATAAATTTTACCAGCTACTTCTTTATGTATTACTTCTTCATCACTTAAAGCAGTTTTAGCGCGCACATCCCAGTTAATCATTCTCTTGCCGCGATAAATTTTTCCTTTCTTATATAAATCAACAAATACTTTAATAACCGATTCGTAATAATCAGGGTCCATGGTAAAAGAAGTACGCTCCCAATCTAAACTGCAACCCATCTTTCTTAACTGTTGCAAAATAATGCCACCGTATTTTTCTTTCCATTCCCAAGCATAGCCTAAAAATTCATCTCTTGTTAAAGAAGATTTTGCAATGCCTCTTTCTCTTAACATAGCAACCACCTTTGCTTCAGTGGCAATAGATGCGTGGTCGGTGCCAGGCACCCAACAAGGATTATACCCTTGCATACGCGCACGACGCACTAATATATCTTGAATAGTATTATTCAAACAATGCCCCATATGTAACACCCCGGTAACATTGGGTGGAGGTATAACAACGGTATAGGCTTTTTTATCGTTGGGGGTACTATGAAAATAACCACTGTCTACCCAATGCTTGTACCACTTCAATTCTACTTCACCCGGTATGTAATTTTTACTCAATTCCATGCTTTGCGTCTTTTCCTATATTAAGCCACAAAAATAAGGAAAAGCGACAAGCAATAAGTTGCTAAAAAATACGAACTTAGCCACCTCATGGAATTTGCAGTTGTAGATATTGAAACCACAGGCAGTACCCCTCAATCGGCAGGGATTACTGAAATTGCTATTGTGATACATAATGGGGTGGAAGTGACGGGTAAATATGTGACTTTAATTAACCCTAGACATAAAATACCTCCCTTTATTGTAAATATGACGGGGATTAGCGATGAGATGGTGGCAGCTGCTCCTTTGTTTGAAGATGTTGCCCCTCAGATATATAATTTATTAAATGGCCGTGTGTTTGTAGCCCATAATGTTAGCTTCGATTATTCCTTTGTGCATTATTTATTAGGTAGATCGGGTTTTCAATGGTCGGCTCCTAAATTATGTACCATTAAATTAAGTCGCAGGGTATTTCCTGGTTTAGAAAAATATGGACTAGGTTCATTGACCCGTGATTTAGGAATTAGAATAGAAGGAAGACACCGTGCTTGGGGAGATGCTGCAGCAACAGCTCAGGTGTTGACTATGGCGATTGAAAAAGAAGGTATGCAACCTATTCATAATTTACTTGCAAAAAAAGAAGCAAGGAAGAAGAAAGTTATACCTCCAGGCGAAATGCCTAATGATAGGTCGGACGCGGAAGACTAGTCTTTTTGATTTTTAATAGTCTGCAGTTACCCCTGTATAATTATGCGGAGTGATGGCTTTCAATTCTTTTTTAACAGCTGCTGTTACTTTTAAGCCATCGATAAATTTATGCATCAGTTTTTTATCAATCTTATTTTTACCTCTTGTTAAATCTTTTAAAGCCTCGTAAGGGTTAGGATATTTTTCGCGGCGGAAAATAGTTTGAATGGCTTCTGCCACTACTGCCCAATTGTTTTCTAAATCGGCCTGCATTTTTTCTTCATTCAAAATTAATTTACCCAAACCTTTTTCTAAAGAGTTTAAAGCAATGGTAATATGTCCTACCGGTACACCAATATTTCTTAACACAGTAGAATCGGTTAAGTCGCGTTGAAGTCGACTAATAGGAAGCTTGGCAGCTAAGTGTTCTAGTATCGCATTCGCCATTCCTAAATTACCTTCAGCATTTTCAAAATCGATAGGGTTCACCTTATGCGGCATAGCGCTAGAGCCTACTTCGCCTTTTTTAGTTTGTTGTTTGAAATAATCCATAGAGATATAAGTCCAGATATCGCGGCTTAAATCAATTAAGATATTATTTAAACGCTTCAACGTATCGCACTGTGCTGCGAAATGATCGTAGTGTTCAATTTGTGTAGTGAACTGCATTCTTTGTAAACCTAATACATCGTCTACGAATTCATTACCTAGGCTTACCCAATTCTTTTTTGGAAATGCAATATGGTGCGCGTTAAAATTTCCTGTAGCACCTCCAAATTTAGCAGCATAAGGAATGGCTGTAAATAATTCAACTTGATGGTGTAGTCTTTCTACAAAAACCATTACTTCTTTACCTAAGGTAGTAGGAGAGGCTGCTTGACCATGTGTGCGCGCTAGTAAAGAAACCTTCTTCCACTTTTTAGCTAACTGATATAAATTATTTTGCAAATTAATATAAGAAGGCAACACTGTATTTTCCATCGCCTCTTTCCAACTAAGTGGAATGGCGGTATTGTTAATGTCTTGAGAAGTTAAACCAAAATGAATCCACTCTTTTAATTCAGTCGCCTTGTTTTTATCTAGTACTTCTTTCAAAAAATATTCCACTGCTTTTACATCGTGGTTGGTAGTAGCTTCAATGGTTTTTATTTTTTCGGCGTCTGCTTCGCTAAAGTTTTTAACTACCTCTAATAAGGCTTTTCTTAAAGCAGGCGATACTTTAAAGAATTTCTTATCTGCAAGAAATAAGAAATAATGTACTTCCACTAAAACGCGGTACTTGATAAGGCCAAATTCAGAAAAATAGGAGCTTAGAGCGGCAGTTTGCTTTTGGTAACGACCGTCAACGGGAGAGATAGCTGTAAGTTTCGACATTGGCTGATAATTTAAACAAGTAGTTAGATTCTTAGAAAAAAGGTTTTTCTTTGTGCAAAGTTAATTCAATTGGACAAAAAATGGCGCATAGGCGCGGTAAGTTATTTAAATACCCGCCCATTATTACTTGGAATGGAGCAAAGTCCTTTTTGTGACAGCATTGATTTAGTGAAGTCTTACCCTGCTCAAATAGCCCAAGATTTATTAGATGGTATCATTGACATAGGCCTTATCCCTGTGGCCATTATGCCTCTATTATCCAACCCGCAGATTGTTTCAAAATATGTGATTGGTACAGTGGGGGAAGTAGCTTCAGTGGCTTTATTTAGCCAAGTGCCCATGGATCAAATTAAAAAGGTGTATTTAGACTATCAAAGCAGAACCTCGGTTCAATTAGCCAAGCTTTTACTTAGAAAGTATTGGAATAAAGAGGTGGAGTTTTTAATAGCCACCGAAGGATATATAAATGAAATTTCAGGCACCACTGCTGGGGTAATAATTGGAGACCGCGCCTTGACTAGTTTAAGCAGTTTTGAGCATATTTATGACCTAGGTTTAGCTTGGAAGCAACACACAGGACTTCCCTTTGTTTTTGCTGCCTGGGTGGCCAATAAACCTATTCCCTCAGAATTTATAGAGGCATTTGATGCAGCCAATGGATATGGCTTGAAGCATTTGGATGAAGTAATTGCTTTAATACCTGCAACTGAGCAAGTGTATGATTTGCATAAGTATTATACTGAAAATATTAGCTATGAACTTACGCCTGAGAAGAGGGCGGGGTTGAAACTATTTTTAGAAGCGATTTAGGGATTCCTATCTTCTTCAATACACTATTCCCGATTTACAAACAAGATTAGCTTTTTCTTTTTAAGAAGCCAGGGATTTTATTTTTTATAAGATCGTTGAAGAAATTTAAAATTTCTGGAGCAGGGTTTATCCAATAGGCTAAACCATAAAAAGTAATACCAAAAGCAAAGGACTGAATAAGAATATTCAATGCAAAGTTATTTGCAGTGGGTATCATATGTATTAAAAGCATTAATGCAATGCTGGATAATAAAAATAAACCGTGTCTCCAGGTGTAGGGTTGTAAATCAAATTTCTTATATAAAAATCCAAAGCGAATGCTATTATATAAAGTTAGCGCTATTAAGTTCGAAAAGGCTAGTCCGTCAAGTCCATAACTATTAATTAAAAAAATGTTCAAGGGGATTGAAAGAATAATATAGAATAGGTTGGTATAAAAATCGAATTTCCAGAAATTAGAAGTGCCAATAATTTGACTATTTACGCCAGTGCCTAAATCAATTAATTTAGCTAAGCCTAGAATAAAAATAAGTTTGGGCAATTCGTCATAGCCGCCTCCGTATTTATTACTAATAAAATTTAAAAAAGCAACCAGGTTATCAATGTTTAACCAGATGAGTCCAAATAACAAAAGGCCAATGGCTAGTAGATTAGATACACTTTTATGGTAAATGTTTTTGATATTGGCCATGTCTTTATTTTTCCATGACTCTGCTAAAATAGGAATGGTAATGGAGTTTAAGCTACGCTGAGGAATTTCTAATATAGCAGAAACGTAAGTGGCAATAGCGAAAATGGCTGTATCGCTTAAGCCTTTTAGACCAAATATTAAAACGGTGTCACTTGTTTTGGCTAATAAATTAAAAAACTGGCCAGCGAAAACAAATAGTGCGAAATTAATCATCCTTCCTTTTAATCTTCTAGTAACACTGCTTATTTTAAAATTCCTAAGTGAAAATTCTTTGGTTTGAATTAGAGTATATAAAAGAATTAAAGTAGGGATTAAATAGATGCCACTAAATAGCATTATAAAAACGGGAAAACTTATAAATTTAAAACCAAATGCTAAAATAAGAATTGTAGTTAAAATTCTAATAAGTGTTTCTTTAAGAAAACTAGTAAGAACTCCTTTTCTTAAACCCCAGGCAAAACCTTCTAGCCATATAAACATTAGAATAAAAAAAGTATACGGGTAAACGTAATTAAAATAAACAGCTAAGTCGGGCGATTTTCCTAATTTTCTGACAATAAAATCTTGCTGTTGCCATCCTATTAGTAATAGCAAACCAAACCCAATTAAATTCACCATTAAGGTAATAAAAGGGAGATCGTTTTTTTTAGGACTTAAATACTGATTGTAAAAGGGGTAAAATTTATAAACAACGGGAAGTGTACCTAAAGTGCAAAATACAGATAGGGTAGCTCCAATATCAATCATAGCTCTTACAAGACCCTGGTCCGATTTTGAAAAGAAATAAGGGAAAAGCACCAATAAATTAAAGGCGCCAATTACAAAGCCAATCATTATAAATAATGATGATTTCATGCCTTGTTTTTGAATGATTCCCATATTACAAATATATTGAAATATGCCTTTGCTTAAAGAACTTTATAGAAATAGGGCTTATTAAGGATTATTAATATTGAATAGCTCCAAACTATACATACATTTTTTGCCAAGCCTATTGCTTTTTTAATATCGTTGATTGGGCTTCTTGCATTTAATATGTTTTCAAATAAGCCAAATATAAAATAAATGGGCACAGCGCAAGTGTAGTTCAATAATTGAAATAAAAACCAGAAGATTCCATATTGCTTCCTTATTCTTATATGATTGCTCAATATTAATTGAAGCCCTTTTCTGTCGTATAAATTTAAATAAGTACTATCGTTTGAATTTGCCGCTTTAGTAATGGTTTCACCTATGAGATGTATAATATGAATATTACCATAAATCATGAGGCTTCCTTGTTTATATAATCTGCTACACCATTCAATTTCTTCTGCGTATAAAAAAAAGTCTTCATCCATTAGCCCCACTTTATTAATGGCTTCCTTTTTAACCATTAAAAATGCCCCGTTTATCCATTCTACTTTTTCGAAATCTGAGGCAATATCTACGCTAGGTTTTTTTATTGATAATAGTTTTGAAATATTTTTCAATAAACTACCCCAATAAGGCAGGGGCAGTAATTGGTTAATACCCCCTTTCATAAAATTACTACCAGAAAATTGGTTTGATAAATCCTTATTTAATAATTGAATGCCACATGCAACATTGGTTGAATTGGCAAATTGATGTAGACATTTGCTAATGGCATCATTTAGAATTAGGGTATCTGGGTTTAACAATAAAACAACCTCGCCCTTAGCTACTTTTATACCTGCATTGTTAGCTCTTGAAAATCCGGCATTGTAACCCATCTCAATCCATGTTAATGCTGGGTATTTTGAAGTTAAAATTTCTTTACTATTGTCATTAGATTGATTGTCTACAATAATCCATTCGAAATCATTAAATGAATCAAAAGCCTTTGCACTAGTAAGGCAATCATCGATTAGTTGAGCTGATTTATAATTTACTATGATGATGGAAAGCTTCAATATTTACAAGTTTGATTTAAATTGATTATAAATATAAGAAATGCCCATTAATGTTTTAGATATGACCCCGTTTCTTAAAGTACTTTGGTTAAACTTAGACTGTAATTCAACCATACTTAAGAAAACAGCCGGCCAATTGGTTTGTCCAAAGGATTCAAGTTTGCTTTTAGAGTTAGTATTTGTATTTCTAAGTATTCTCCAATAGGCATCATATACCATTATATTCTTTAATGGACTTGTCCCATACTTGGATAATAAAATATACATTTCTGGAATTTCTACTGAAGGGACATTTAAGCAATAATTGGTTACTTGGCTTTCGCTCACTCCTACATTTATTAATGGCTCGCTAATATAGGTAAAGTCAATTCCTTTACTAATATTTCTTATATAATATTCAATATCAACTCTCCATTTTAGA
>JAJTDP010000020.1 GCA_021300455.1 Sediminibacterium sp.
TTCCAGATGTTTTTATTAGTAACTTCTGTAGGGTTTACTTTGAATTGGTTCAACTGATCTAATACTTTTTGATTGCAGGTCGATTCTCCTTTTTCATTCTTCTTACAAATATGTTGTAATGGAATACTTAAATTGATGAATTCATAAATCCAAGCTGCGATTGAAAAATAGTTCTCACCTTTATCAATATAAAAAATATCAGCATCTTCTTCTTGACTGTTCATGGTAATAGGGTCGTCCACTAATTTTACAATTAGGTTGAACTCATCCCATAATTGAATCGTTAGGGGGTTACCGCAACGATCGCAAAGGGTATCTATTTTGCCATCAACATCAAAATGCAATTGGAAAAAACCTTGTTTTTTGTCAAGCTTAAGCTTAACAGTGGTGTTGCAATTTGAGAAGTCTTGTTGGCCAAAACTGGAAAAGAACTGATCCTCGATACGGTATTCGAACTCGTGTAAACCGGGTGTTAAACCCACAAATGCTATTTCGTAAGCCCTGTTTTGGTTCATAACCGTATTTATAAGGATGGCAAAGTTAGTAAAAACCAAGCAAAAGACAAAGTTTATCCTACTTTTGGTACCAATTCTTAGACAAGCCCATTAATCCCAAAAAGGTGAAAAAAGACCTATCAAAGCGCCGTTCCTGCTTCAAAACCCTAACTCAGTCAGTCTGGCTGCTCATGGCCTTGGCAATTTTAGTCTTCTCCTTCTTCCCTCAAGCCGTATCCACCTACTTCAGTTTTGGTTTATTTCAATACATTGGCCTAGGGCTAAGATCCCTTACTGGGGGTACTCATATGCCCATTGGCGAGTATCTATATCTTATAATAATTATAGTATTGATTATCAATATTATACTAAGCTTATATCAACTTAAAAATAACATTAATGCTGAAAATTATAGGACTTATCTGCTCTGTTTTGGAAAATATCTTACGCTGAAACTGGTTCAATTATATGTAGTTTTTATGCTTATTTGGGGTTTAAATTATCAAAAATCTAGCCCCGCTAAAAGCTTTAATTTAAAAATGGATACTAGCTATACCGCAGTTCAGTTAGATAGCCTTAGCCTTAAATTGATGGAAGAATTGAATAAAACCAGGCAAATAATCTCAGACTCCCTCATTCAAAATAGGAAGGTATACCAGGTATTTAGAAATAGTATCTTGGATTATAGCCAAGTCGAAAAAAGATTCCCCCAGCTTCATCTAGATAAACCGGTTTTGAAAGCGGCTGCTTTTCCTATTTGGGGTGATTATTTAGGATATTTGGCATTTTACCAGCCCATTACGGGGGAAGCCATTCTAAGAACAGATGTTCCGCTGCTTACCCTGCCATATACCAGTTGCCATGAACTAGCACACCAAATGGGATACGCTTCTGAGGCAGAATCCAATTTTATTGCCTTTGTAGTGGCTACAGAATCCAGCGATGCATTGTTACGCTATTCGATGTTACTGCAAATGTTTACTTATTGTCAATCAGAACATTTAGCCTTGATTGCCAAAACGGGTAATTTTGAAAAATGGAAAACAATTGTAAATAGAAATAAAGCCAAGCTAGATCCTAAAGTAATAGCAGATAGAAAAAAGATAAAAGATTTTTTTATACAAAGACAGCAACTGCTTATACCCGCTTCTACATCACTTTATGATCAATTCTTACAATGGAATAAACAATCGAAGGGTATAAAAAGTTATGATGAAGTGCTACTATGGGTGATAGCTTATAAGAATCAAAATGGTAAATAAGTTTTTTCGGAAGCTGTAAACTAAAAACTATTCTTCCACATCATACTCTCAATAGGCTTCTCCGGCTGACCGCTATATTTAGCGTTTTTCTTTTGATTGTATTTTACTTCAATTTCACCATCTACTGGGAAATATATTAGCTGACCAATAGGCATTCCTTTGTACACGCGAACGGGTTGCTTTACAGAAATTTCTAAAGTCCAGTAACCGCAAAAACCAACATCGCCTTTACCAGCGGTGGCATGAATATCAATACCTAATCTTCCGGTAGAAGACTTTCCTTCTAAGAATGGCACATGCGCATGTGTTTCTGTATATTCTAAAGTAACGCCTAAATAAAATCCAGTAGGTTCTAAAACAAAACCTTCTTCAGGTATTTCAAAATAGGTAATGGTATTATGTGCTTTGGCATCTAAAATGGCATTGTCATAAGTGGCTAGCCATTTGCCCAAATGCACGTCATAGCTATTGCTGCCTAAGTCTTTGCGATCGTAAGGTTCAATTTTAATGGTTTGTTTGGCTATTTCTTCTAATATTCGAGTGTCAGATAAAATCATCTTAGTTTTTTTATGTTTATTTTGCAGCTTTGAACGGCGCTGCAATCTAATTCAATCCTTTTTTCTATGCCTTTGTTTTATCAACAAAATATTAACGCAACTACTAAAATGGCCATTTGGGCAATTGAAGAGCCGTTGGCATTTTTTGATTCAAAACTACTAGGCAGGGTAGAGGCTAGTAAAGCTATTATGCATCCAGTAAAAAGAATACAGCATTTAGCAGCAAGACTTTTATTACAAGAATTATTACCAGAAGCGGATCTAAACAATATTCAATACGCGGCCAATGGCAAGCCATTTTTTGTAAATGAAAGTGTTCATTTTTCTATTTCACATTGCAATGGATACGCAGCCTGTGTCATAAGTGAAGTGGGGCCGGTGGGTATTGATATTGAATTAATACAGGAAAGAATAAAAAAAGTAGCATCAAAATTTTTACATCATTCAGAGCTTGAAAAAATAAATACATTAAATGAAAGAGCTCAATTAAAAGAAATGTGTTTTATTTGGGCTGCTAAGGAAGCCATGTATAAGATGAATGAAAAATTAGGCATTGATTTTTCAGCAGATTTAAGAGTAGAAGACCTTGTCAATAATACAAATGGAATAATGGCTGGTTCTATACTTACAGAGGCTACTGCACTTGATGTACAATTACATTATGAGTTAAGAGAAAATTTTGTTTGGGCTGTTTCTTTAATCTGATAAGATTAATCTTCTAAAGAAAGGGGCTCGTCGTCTTCTAATAAATTCATATTAATAGAGTCGGCGCCTGCAATACCTTCAATGGATCCTTTAATATGCATGGCATTGAGTAATACTTTTTCTAATTGCTTTTCTCTTGACTTCCATAATTTTTCCATGGCGTCTCTTTCTTTTTGAATACTTTGACGCATTTGTCTAAAGCCTTCTCCAATAGCCTTCCACTGCTCATTAAATTCATTGCTAGTTAAGTAGTCATATAAAAAGCTCATCTTATCGCCTTTATTCAATTGATTCTTTTTGGCATCAAATAATTTTAGTAGGGCAGTTCTTAATAATAGGGCAACACTTTTCACTTCTTGGTAGGAGCAAATATAAACGCCCTCTTTTTCACCAAACCTTTCCATGTCTTTTGGAAAAGCTTGTGTAACAATAATAGCAATGTCAGCACCTTGGCTGCGCATATCGGCTTTTAATTTCTCAATCCACTCTTGTGCAAAAGCAGTGGTTCTTTTACTTTCGTATATAATTTTTCCTGCCTCTTGTCCTAAATTATTTCTAACCACTTGAATACAGTCTGCACCTCTAACGCCTTTGCCTACTTCTACAATTTCATCAAAAGGGAAACTACTTTTTAATAATTCCTCTAATAAAAGTTCTTGTACTTCTCCTTGCATCTGCATACTACCTTGTTCAGCTTTACGCTTCATTTCTTCGGCCAATTTTCTTTGGTCGTCTAATTGTTTTTCTAATTCTTTGACTTTTAGCTGGTATTCCTGGTCTTTTAAAGAACCTCGTTCTGTTTCTTCTTTTTGTATTTGTGCTTTTAAGCTTTCTCTTTCCTTTACCAATTTTCTTTGTAGTTCTAATTCCAATTCAGCTTCCTTGGCTTGAATGACTTGTACTTGTTTTAAAAATTCTAATTCTTTTTCTTGAAAATCTTTTACTTGCTTGCTCATGGCAGACTCATTTTGCTGCATGGCTTTTATTTTTTGCTCATACTGAGTGCCTACTTCTTTTTTTAGTTTTTCTGCCAATTCATTTTCAATAGTAACTTTTTGTTCAGCTAATAGAGCAGTGGTTTCTTCTTCTTTCTTTTTTTGCCAATCGGTCATTTTACCACGCAGTTCTTTTTCCACTTCTTCTCTAATAGCATCGGTAGGCTCAAAGTTGTGTTGACATTTAGGGCAGGTAACGTTGTAATTAGACATAGTGAAAATTTGAAGTCTTACAAAGATGCAAAAAATACTAGCAGAAAAGAAATTTTAAGTAGGTTTGCGTTTGAGCGGAGGTGGCGAAATTGGTAGACGCACTACCTTGAGGTGGTAGCGCCCATACCCGGGCGTGGGAGTTCGAATCTCCTCTTCCGCACATTTAGAGCTAATCTCAAATAAAAGAGTCCCGAGCTAAGCTTGGGACTCTTTTTAATATCACACTTAATTAATCTTCTCATATATTCTTCCTAAATGAACTTATAGAGATGCAATCACATCGTTCGCAGAACGCACATAATCCATATTTTTTCCAGCTTCTGCCATTTTAACACAAGCTTCAGCACTTGCTTTAGCACCTTTTTTATCTCCTAATTCTTTTTGAGCTTTTGCTTTTAAAAGAAATAACCAATAGGCATTCGGTGTAGCATCAATAGCTTTGTTCACATTGGCTAAGGCTTTTGCATAATCCTTGTCCATATCAAAATAGAAATTAGCGGCTGCTTGGTAAGCTGAGCCTGATACAGTGGCAGCAGAAGTAGAAGCTTCTACTTGTTTGCGAATAGTTGTTTTTATATCTGTTTTAATAGGAATATTAACCATTGTTTTAGCCCACTTTAAAGTAATGGTAGCAGTTTCTGGAGTAATATTACCCACAGTTATAGTAAAAGTTTCTGTGTTACTGCTAGTCATTTCTGGTTTCACTTTTATACGTACTACATCTTCTGCTTCTTTGTATTCAAAACTTCCCCAACCTTTAGAATTAGTATTGAAAATTATAGTCCACTCATTTTCACCTGGGATGGTAAATATACCATAAGAACCAGCTGCTAAGGTTTTATCGCCAATGATTACTGGATCAGAAAAAGTAACTTTTGTGGCACCATTGGCACCTGTTCTCCAAATAGTACCAGTGGGCGCTAATAAAGTACCATTTCCAAATGCGGCACGGCCTTTTAGTCCTGGTCTTGAATAAACAATTTCAATTTTACCTAATCCAAAATCTTGAATAAGTGTTTGAGTAGGGCTAGCTGCAGGCATTTTAATTTGAGCTGTTGCAGACAAGCTTAATAGGGTAGTTAGAACAAAAAGTATTTTTTTCATATGCAATTTTTTAGAGAACAAACCTAGTTTATTTCTAGGTAGTAAATGTGTATTTTTTGTTATTTTTTAAAGGCGGGGTGAAAGCGGTCAAGGGTATCTCTGAGGTATTCTCTATTAATATGGGTGTAAATTTCAGTGGTCGTTATGCTTTCATGTCCAAGCATTTCTTGCACGGCTCTTAGGTCGGCCCCGCCTTCTACTAAATGGGTGGCAAAGGAGTGCCTGAAGCTATGGGGGGAAATCGATTTTTTAATACCCGATTTCAAAATAAGGTCTTTGATTATATAAAATATCATGACCCTGCTAAGCCCTTTGCCGCGGTTATTTAAAAATAAAATGTCTTCACAGTTTTTGGCAGGGCTTTGATGAATACGAATGGTGTCTTTATAAATTTTAATAAATTTTATGGCATCCGCACCAATGGGAATGAGTCTTTCTTTATCGCCTTTTCCTATGACTCTGATAAAGCCAACATCTAAATACAAACATGAAATTTCAAAGCTTAATACATCGGGTAGTTTGCGTCTTGTTTTGGGACTCGGTAAAAGAGTAGTGGGATTAACGGTGCAAATTTGTTCCAATAAGCAATATTTGAAAAAAGATTTTATCCCTGATATGATTCTAGCTTGTGACGTAGGCGCCATCTCCATTTCGCCAATACATTGCATGAATGATTGCAGATGTTGTAAACTAATATCTGCAGGGCTTAGGGATTCTTCATTGCTTTCAAGGTAGTTGGTTAATTTATCAATATCTCTTAAGTATGCTTCAACAGAATGAGCGCTTAGCGACTTTTCAAGTTGTAAGAATGCTTTGAATCCTTTTTTATACGGAGCCCAATTCATATAATTGAATAAAAGATTTGATAGTTATGTATTAATGATTTTATTTCGCATCAGATTAATCATAATATGAAAGTAAATTTAAGGTCATTTAAGCAGAAAGTAAGACATAACGGGAAACAATTAAAATCATTTCTTACAAAATTAGAAAAGAAGACCCCTAAAGGATTAGATCAATTAACTCAAAAAGTTAGCCCTTTAGTTTGGAAGGAGATTGACTGTTTAAGTTGTGCCAACTGTTGCAAAACAATGAGCCCTACATTTACTCCCACTGATATAAAAAGAATTTCAAGTCATTTCGAAATGACACCCGCAGCTTTCAAAGAAAAATATTTAGAATACGATAAAAAAGATAAAGATTGGTTGAATAAATTACAACCTTGTCAGTTTTTAAATTTGAAATCTAACAAGTGCAGCATTTATGAAATTAGACCTGCAGACTGTGCTGGTTTTCCTCATTTAACGAAGCGTAAAATGACTGATTATATGCATGTACACAAGCAAAATATAGAATACTGCCCAGCAACCTATAAAATGGTAGAAAAAATGCAGGAGTTGATTGGCTAGACTAACTAGAAATAGACATCTTCGAAAAAAGCTAATTCCCAATTTTGTTGATCGTTTAAGAAAATGGATACAACATCGAATTGCAAGTATTTCCACTTAGGGTTTTCATATTGAAAAAAAGCAGCTGCATTTTTTAAAAACTGCATTTTCTGTCGATGAATAAATTGTTCAGGATAGCCAAATTCAATACTGGTTCTAGTTTTCACTTCAATGATATGTAAGAGATTATTCTTACTTGCAATAATATCAATTTCTAAATGCTTGTATCTCCAATTGCGATGCAATATCTCAAAGCCTAGTTCAGTCAGGTGGCTGATAGCCTTATTTTCACCAAAAATCCCAATTTCTTTGTTGCTCATTTAAAATTCATTTAGCTTTAGGATATAGCACAAACATCGATATTTTATCTACATGCAAAAAGCGTATAAATTACTTGGAAAACATAGGCATTATGATTGGGGAGGTAAGACCTTTCTTCCCAATTTAATGGGTGTAGAGAATGTAAACCACTTACCCTATGCTGAATATTGGATGGGCACTCATGCTTTGGCAACCTCTACTATTGAAACATCAGAGGGGGAGAAAAATTTAGCAGTAATCATAAAAGATAATCCAGTAGAATGGCTGGGTAAGGAAATAGCCACTCAATTTAAAGGGCTACCTTATTTATATAAAATATTAGATGTGCGAGATATGCTAAGTATTCAAGTGCATCCTAGTAAAGAAAATGCAGTTATAGGTTTTAAGGCAGAAGAAGCCAAGGGTACCTCTATTGACGCTGCCCATAGAAATTATAAGGATGAAAATCATAAGCCTGAAGTGATGGTGGCCCTCAGCGATTTTTGGTTATTACATGGTTTTTTAGCCCCTGCTCTTTTAGCAAAAAGGTTGAATAGTTATACCTATTTAAAACCTCTCATAAATGAATTTAAAGGGAAGGACTACCGGCATTTATATTCTTATTTGATGCATCTACCCATGGTAGCTTCAGATGCAATTTTAAAACCCTTATTGGAAGAAGCAGCAAAGGCAGTGGCTAAAGGAACTGCTACCAAAAATGACCCCGACTGGTGGGCGCATAAATATTATGCCGATGGAATTCCTTCCAAAAATATTGACAAAGGAATTTTCTCAATCTATATTTTGAATATTGTTCACATTCCAAAATATAAAGCCATTTTTCAAGGAGCAGGAATACTGCATGCCTATTTAGAAGGACAGAATATAGAATTGATGGCCAATAGCGATAATGTTTTAAGAGGAGGATTAACACCCAAGCATGTCGATGTGAAAGAGTTAATACAGCATGTCAATTTTCTACCCACTTATCCTTCTATTCTTAAAGGGGATAAGCTTACTGACCAAGAAATAAATTATCCCTGCCCGGTGCCCGATTTTGGTTTAACTAAAATAGCGCTAAATAAGGGGGAAGCTTACACAATTTCAAGCTATAGTTTAGAGATGCTATTAATTATGGAGGGTGAAGTACTAATTGAAGATAAAGCTTATAAAGCTGGTGATACCGTGCTTCTGACACCTAAAGCCAAGGTTAAAATGAAGGCCCATACAGCAGCCTTAATGTTCAAGTCTTATGTTCCTAAATAGTTTATTCACAAATGAGGAAAATCATTATATATAAATAATGTATGAAAACCTTATTTTTGTTTACTAACCATTCACCAATTATTTAGTATTTAAAGAAAAAAACAAAAAGATGAGATTCAATAAACAAATATTCGTGGCTTTAGTTATCATGATAATTACTAGTGCTTTATACCGTGTATTGCCAGGAAGACCTTATGGTTTCGCACCACAAATTGCTATTGCTTTATTTGGTGGATCTCTATTCTCAAGACATAAGCAATATGCTTTTTTATTGCCTATGCTTTCAATGTTTATATCTGATTTATTATATCAAGTATTGTATACTTATCAATTAACGGATATACAAGGTTTTTATGAAGGTCAGTTATTGAACTATGTATTAATTGCTAGTACTGCTGTATTCGGTTTTGGTTTACAAAGCAATAAACTTTCTAAATACTTTATTGGCTTTTTAGCTGCACCCACTGCTTATTTTTTAGTTTCCAATTTTTTAGTATGGGCGCAAGGCGGAGGTTATCATCATGCATTCACTATTACTGGACTTGTTCAAACTATGGTAGACGGTTTACCTTTCTATCCTTATAGTGTGGCCGGTACTTTAGTATTTGGGGGTGTTTTATTTGGTTCTTTCCGCGTTCTTATTCCGAAGTTTAAAGCTATCTAAATTTTAGTAGGCTAATAGTATCAGCACTATTATTTAGTAGCTTCATTTAATTCGAAAACCTCGTCAATTTTCCAAGGGCCATTGTCCGCAGCCTCAGTGGCTAAAACATCACATCTATTATTGTGTGCATTATCGCTATGTCCTTTAATCCAATGAAATTTAATGGTAAAAGCTGCGGCTATTTTATGATAGGCTAGCCATAGGTCTTTATTTTTCTTCCCGCCTTTAAAATCGGTTTTGATCCAGTTGTTTAGCCATTTTTTTTCTACCGATTCCACTACATATTTACTATCGGTATAAATATGAATAGGGAGGGTTTTTGTTTTTAAGGCTGATAGGGCTTTAATCACCGCTAATAGTTCCATTCTATTATTGGTGGTTTTACGATAGGCTTCATGAATTTCTTTGGTTTTCCCTGCCCACATTAATATAGCACCAAATCCACCCGGACCTGGATTACCCCTTGAAGAACCATCGGTATATATTAATATCTTGTCCATTAATTTTCCTAATATATTGATTATAAGTGCAGTAAGTAAATATACAAAAGCCTAAAACAATTTACTAAAATTAAATTTAATGTGTTTTTAGTACACTTTATTATTTTATCTTTAGTTACTTGAACCTATAACGATAGATAGCAGAACCAGATTGCATGCCCACTAGTACTATTAATAAAGAAATGAGTAAAAAAATTAGCTTTCATCTTAAGTATCAAACTACTTATGGTCAAAGTGTATGGATTTATGGGAACCATCCTTTACTAGGAGCTGGGGAAGTAGATAAAGCTATTGCTCTAGTTTATTTAAATGAAACTTATTGGGTTTTGCATTTGAATTTTAATTCGACAGATTCTGCAGACAAAATTGTTTATCATTATTTAATCAAGGATGCTCAAGGAGGAGAAATACTAGAATGGGGGAATGATAAATTGGTTGACTTAGCATCTAGCCCCAACGATGAGCTGGTCTTAATTGATACTTGGAATTTTGCAGGTCAGATTGAAAATGTTTTTTATACAGAACCTTTTGCTTCGACTTTATTGAATGAAAAGGTAGTAGCTGCTGCTGCCAAAAAAATAACCAAAACTAAAACGCATTTATTTAAAGTAAAGGCGCCGCTTTTAAAAAATGGGCAAAGCTTATGTATAATTGGGGAGTCTGCTATTTTAGGAAATTGGGATATAGAAAAAACCTTGCCCCTTACAAAAATTAAAGAGTCTGATTATTTTGAAATAGCCTTGGATTTAAAGCAAACAACATTTCCTTTAATTTATAAATATGGTATTTATGATACTAAGAAAAAAGCTTTTATAAGTTATGAAGACGGGAATAATAGAGTTGTCTATGAACCTGCTAGTAAAAATAAATTAGTTATTTGCAATGATGGTTTTGCAGCTTTAAATAATACCCATTGGAAAGGAGCCGGCGTGGCTATTCCTGTATTTTCTTTAAGATCTAATGATAGCTGCGGGGTGGGTGAGTTTTCTGATATAAAATTATTAGTAGACTGGTCAAAAAAAATAGGACTTAAATTAATTCAGCTATTACCTGTTAATGATACCACGGCCACACACAGCTGGATGGACTCTTATCCTTATGCCGCTATATCTGCTTTTGCACTGCATCCTCTTTTTATAAGAATTGATGAAATGATTTTGCCTAAGCAGGAAAATCTGATTAAATCTTATTTGATTGAAAAAGAAAAATTAAATGTACTTGAAGCGGTAGACTATGAAGGAGTCATGAAATTAAAGTGGAAGCTTTTAAGAACTTTATTTGATAAAAATGGCAAGCAGGAATTAGCCTCCGCTAGTTTCACTGAATTTTTTAATAACAATGCGCATTGGTTGGTTTCATATAGTGCTTTTTCTTATTTAAGAGAATTACATAGAAGCGTCGATTACAATACATGGCCAACGCATTCAAAATTTGATGAAAAAGCTATCCAAAAATTAGTAGATCCTAAGTCAACTACTTATACAGAAATTAGCTTTTACTATTATGTGCAATTTCATTTGCACTTGCAATTAAAATCGGCCACTAGCTATGCGCATGAAAATGGTATCATTTTAAAAGGCGATATACCTATTGGTGTATACAGATATGGCGCAGATGCATGGCAGCATCCAACACTATTTCACATGGATAAGCAAGCTGGCGCGCCCCCTGATGATTTTGCAGTAAAAGGCCAGAACTGGGGTTTTCCTACTTACAATTGGGAGAATATGGCAGCCACCAATTATAGTTGGTGGAAACTCCGTTTTGAACAAATGCGTTTTTACTTCGACGCTTTTAGAATTGATCATATCTTAGGATTTTTTAGAATTTGGAGTATACCTATGCATGCAGTAGATGGTATTATGGGCAGGTTTGTTCCGGCTATCCCATTAAGTTTACAGGATTTTAATAGCAAGGGCATTTCCTTAGATGCAGATAGATTTACTAAACCCTTTATCAATGAAACTAATTTGTTTCAAACATTTGGTTATGATAATGAGTATGTAAAAAATAATTATTTTGAATGTATAGCAGATGATCGCTATGCCTTTTTACCAGCTTATCAAACACAGGTTCAAGTAGTGAATCATTTTAAGACCTTACCTAAAGATGAATGGCAAGATAAAATACAAAATGGTTTATTGAATTTATTAAGCAATGTTATTTTATTTGAAGATGAAAAACAAGGGCAGTATCATTTTAGATTTAATATAGAAGGTACTTCTTCCTTTCATGCATTAGAGCAAAGAACTAAGGATATTCTTATAAGTTTATACAATGATTATTTCTTTGTTAAACAAAACAATGCATGGGAAAAAGAGGCCTTAGAAAAACTACCTAATTTAAAAAGAGCTACCAATATGCTTATTTGTGGTGAAGATTTAGGACTAGTGCCTGCCTGTTTACCGGAGGTAATGAAACAATTAGGTATTTTAAGTTTAGAAGTACAAAGAATGCCTAAAGCCAATAACACCTTATTTTTTAATCCCAAAGATGCTCCTTATTTAAGTGTAGTCACGCCTTCTTCACATGATACAAGTACCTTAAGAGGATGGTGGGAAGAAGACCCTGCTAAAACACAGTTATTTTTTAAAGAACAATTAGCACAGGCTGGTGAAGCGCCTAAGTTTTGTGAACCCTGGATTAATAAAGCCATACTACTTCAGCATTTATATTCACCGGCTATATGGTCTATATTTCAATTACAAGATTATTTAGGCGTAGATGCAACATTAAGAAGGGAAGACCCGCATGCTGAAAGAATTAATGAGCCATCGAATCCAAAACATTATTGGCGTTATAGAATGCATATTAGTTTAGAAACCTTGATAGCTGCAAAAAGCTTTAATGAAGACTGGGCTATTGCCATTAAAGAATCTGGCCGCTAAATAAGGCTATTTAGTACCTTAGCTAAAATTATATAAGTGCAATTAGATTTTTGGGAACAACAATTAGCTTTTGAATATCCTTTTACCATTTCCAATGGTAGAACAAAAACGCATCAGCATAGTTTGATGATCCGACTGTCTTTAGGTAATTGGCAAGGTTTTGGCGAGGCACCAGCCATTGTTTATTATAATGTAACAGTGAAGGCCATGATGGAGCTCTTAGAAAAGAATAGAAAGCTTATTGAAAAATTTGCTTTAATTGACCCTGAACGTTTTTGGCATTTTTTGCATCATTTATTCCCCAATGATCCTTTTTTAGTATCGGCCTTAGATATGGCAGGTTGGGATTTATTTGGACAAATGAAAAAGCAACCCATTCATGAAATTTGGAATTTACCATGGAATGAAAATACGCCAACACCCATTTGTGATTATACCTTAGGGATTGATACAATAGATAAAATGGTAGAGAAAATGAAGGCCCATCCTTGGCCTATCTATAAAATTAAATTGGGCACCGATTACGATATTGAAATGATTACTGCCCTTCGTGCACATACTACTGCGCCACTTCGAGTAGACGCCAATGCAGGATGGTCCACCGAAGAAGCCTTGCAAAAAATTCCAGCACTTGCAAACTTAGGGGTTGAATTAGTAGAACAACCTTTGGCCAAAGATAATTGGGAAGGGATGGCGCAATTAAAAGCAGCTTCCATACTTCCATTATTTGCAGATGAGTCCTGTGTATTTGAAAAAGATGTAGCTACCTGTGCAAATTATTTTCATGGCATTAATATTAAACTAACTAAATGTAGTGGTCTTACACCAGCACTTAGAATGATAAAGGAGGCCAAGTCCTTAGGTTTGAAAGTGATGATGGGTAGTATGAATGAATCGGTGATAGGTTCTGCTGCAATTGCGCAGTTCTTACCACAACTAGATTATGTAGATATGGATGGCCCCTTACTTATGACTGAATTAAATGCAGTAGGGCTTGATTATAATTTGGAAAATAATAAGGGTAAGATAATCCCATTAACAAAACCAGGCTTAGGGGTTCAATACAGAATGCCTTTTAAAAAATAAATAACTTTTAAAATAAATTATCTTTATTTTAAGTTGAAATAAATTGTATGACACCAGAACGCAGTGAAAAATTATTAAAAGTATTAAGTAAGCGACAAGCTAATTTGACAGTGGTGCTTGAGAATGTGCAAGACCCTCATAATGTATCTGCCGTCATGCGAACCTGTGATGCCGTAGGTATACAAGAAGTATATGTACTTACCACAAAAATACCTAGACATAAAAAATGGGGCTATAGAAGTAGTAGTAGTGCTTTAAAATGGTTAACCATTCATGAGTTTGAAACCTTGGAAGACTGCGTGAAGGAACTTAGAAAAAAATTCAGCAAAATTTTAACCACGCATTTGTCCAGTGATGCGGTAAGCCTGCATGATATTAATTTTACAGAATCGGTGGCCTTGGTTTTTGGTAATGAACATGCAGGGGTGACAGAAGAATTTAGAAATTTAGCTGATGGTAATTTTATTATACCTCAAATGGGTATTATCCAAAGCTTAAATATTTCGGTGGCCTGTGCTGTAAGTATTTATGAAGCCATGCGTCAAAAAATGAATGCAGGTCATTATGAAAAAGCTTCTTTGCCGCAAGCACAAATGGAAACTTTGTTAACTCAGTGGGGTTTTGAAGAGGAAATACCTGAAGTGTATAATAATTCCAAGTTAAAAAGGTCTTAAGTAAATTAAATAAAAGTATACACTAAGCTTTGGTATAAACTAAGTGTAAGTGAACTAAAAATGTAACCTTATCGTTTTATAGGGTATTACATTTGCTCTGGCACTGCAATACCTAGAGCGCTCATTGCTTTTTGTAAAGTAGCCGCAGTTAAAATACCTAATTGAATTCTCAATTGTTTTTTTACTTCCGATTCCGCATTGGAAATAGAATGCTCCGCGTAAAAGGTATTGAATAATTTAGCTAGGTTAAAAGTATAGATGGCTAATTTAGAAGGGTCTAAATTGTCAGCTGCTTCATTCACCACCGCAGGGAAGCTAGAAAGCTCAATAGCTAATTGTTTTTCTAAAGGAAGTAATTCATTAGAGGTAATGCATACCGCTGTACCTGTTTTTCTTAATATACTTTTAATACGCGCATGTGTATATTGAATAAAAGGCCCCGTAAAGCCATGGAAATCGATACTTTCTTCTGGGTTGAATATCATTTTCTTTTTAGGGTCTACTCTTAATAAGAAAAATTTAAGGGCACCTAGTCCAATGGTATTATATAGTTCAGTGAGTTGTGCTTGCGTAAAATCGGAAACCTTGCCCAAGGCTTCTGTTTTTTCTTTTGAGATATTAATCATCTCATCTACTAAGTCATCGGCGTCTACCACAGTTCCTTCGCGGCTTTTCATTTTGCCAGTAGGCAGTTCCACCATACCATAACTTAAATGGTAAATACCATCTGCAGCAGGTTGTTTTAATTTTTGACAAATTAATTTTAAAACTTTGAAATGATAATTTTGTTCGTCACCCACCACATAAATACTGGCATCGGTATTAAACTCTTTTTGTTTTAATTGAGCCAGGCCAATGTCTTGGGTCATATACACAGAAGTACCGTCTTTACGACGCACAATTTTTTCATCTAAGCCATCGGATGTTAAGTCTATCCAAACAGAACTATCTTCTTTTTGATAAAACACTTTTTTAGTTAGTCCTTCTTCCACTAATTCTTTGCCTA
This sequence comes from Sediminibacterium sp., assembly GCA_021300455.1. GTDB lineage: Bacteria > Bacteroidota > Bacteroidia > Chitinophagales > Chitinophagaceae > Sediminibacterium. The sequence continues at coordinate 15,163 of JAJTDP010000020.1, forward strand.
ATAAATAAGTATTACTCTCATAATAGGTTTTGAAAAAGTCTGAACCAATTTTTTGATACGTCACTTCAAAGCCTTCGTAAACCCAAGCGTTCATCTTTTTCCATAAGTCCAAAGTGGCTGCGTCGCCTTGTTCCCATTTCAATAACATTTCCTGCGCACCTTTTAAAATTGGGGCTTCTTTTCTGCAGTCTCTTGCATCATGCCACCAGCCACTAATTCAGCCACTTCTGCTTTATAGGCGTCGTTGTATTTAACGTAATAGTCTCCCACAAAGTGATCGCCTTTTTTATGGCTTGATTCAGGAGTGGCGCCATTTGCAAAGAGTTGCCAAGCAATCATGCTTTTACAAATATGTATTCCTCTATCATTTACAATACAAGTTTTCACCACTTCATTACCCTGCAGTTTTAAAATTTCTGCAATGCTCCATCCCAAAAAATTATTTCTTAAATGACCTAAGTGTAAAGGCTTATTGGTATTAGGGGAGGAGTACTCCACCATAATTTTTCTTTTATTGGCTAAGGGTGGAAGTAATTCATTCGGAGAAAGCTGTTGAATAAATTCAAGCCAGTAGTCGTTGCTGATGGTGAAATTTAAAAACCCTTTTACAATATTAAACTTAGTAATAATAGTAGGTAGTGCCTTTTGCATAGCATCACCTAATTCATTACCCACCAACTCTGGGTTTTTGCCTAATTGTTTAACAAAGGCAAATAGTACAATGGTATAGTCTCCTTCAAATTCAGGCTTAGTAGCATTCACTAATACTTGATCAGGTTCTATGGTAACCTGGTATAAGCTAGCTAAGCTTGCAGAGGTGGTCTGTTTTAAAAGAGTTATTAAATTCATAAAATAGGCTTGCCTTTGGCAAAAGTAATTAATTAAGATTATCTTAGCGCATTGATGTTGAAACTACACACCTTTATTAGCAAAGTTATTCTTGATATCATAGATTGGTTTTATCCCATTTTCAAGAAAATGATGCCCTTAAAAACTTTTAGATACGCTGCCTGTGGTGGTGCGAATACTATATTGGATATTAGCTTGTTTTTTCTGGCCTACAATTATATTTTAGACAGGCAAATAATTGATTTAGGCTTCATAAGTATAAGCCCCCATATCGCTTCTTTTATCATTTCTTTCTGTATCACCTTCCCCATAGGCTTTTATTTAAGTAGGTATGTGGTATTCCAAGAAACCACGGTTACCAAGCGTAAACAACTCATGAAGTATTTCATTGTTGTGCTGGGCTGTGTGCTACTTAATTATGGCTTTTTAAAGCTATTTGTTGATTATTTGGGTTGGTTCCCTACCATGGCTAAGATAGTCACCACCTTCTTTGTGGTCATCTTTAGCTATACCAGTCAAAAGAACTTCACTTTTAAAGGTTCTGAAAACAATTAATTTCTGCCTTTTCTTCCCCTTTTTAAATTTTCTATGTCATTTATGGCCTTCATTTAGCCTAATTATCTGCCATATATGACAAATTTGCACCCCTATTTGGGCATACCTATTATGGCATAAAGATTGACTATAGTAGAGTAATTAATCATTGAAAATCAAGCATTATGGCAAAAATAATAGGAATTGACCTAGGTACGACAAATAGTTGCGTATCAGTTATGGAAGGTGGCGAACCAGTAGTGATCGCCAATGATGAAGGACGTAGAACTACCCCTTCAGTTGTAGCCTTCTTAAAAAACGGCGAGCGTAAAGTGGGAGACCCTGCTAAGCGTCAAGCGATCACGAACCCTGAAAACACGATATCAAGTGTAAAGCGTTTCATGGGTCGTCGTTTTAATGAGATTACTGAAGAGAAGTCTCATTGGAGTTATAAAATTGTACAAGGCGAGAACGACACAGTGCGTGTTGATATCGACGGTCGTATGTATACTCCACAAGAAATTTCAGCAATGGTTTTACAAAAGATGAAAAAAACCGCTGAAGATTATTTAGGCACAGAGGTGACAGATGCAGTTATTACTGTACCAGCTTATTTCAATGATGCACAAAGACAAGCAACTAAAGAGGCAGGTGAGATTGCAGGTTTAAACGTTCGCAGAATTGTAAACGAACCTACTGCAGCAGCTTTGGCTTATGGTTTAGATAAAAAGAATGTTGAACAAAAAATTGCAGTATTTGATTTAGGTGGTGGAACTTTTGATATTTCTATCTTGGATTTAGGAGATGGTGTATTTGAAGTAAAATCTACCAATGGTGATACGCATTTAGGGGGTGATGATTTTGATAAAGTCATCATGGACTTCTTAGCAGATGAATTTAAAAAACAAGAAGCTATTGATTTAAGAAAAGATCCAATGGCTTTACAAAGATTAAAAGAAGCTGCAGAAAAAGCCAAAGTAGAATTAAGTTCTTCTTCTGAAACAGAAATTAACTTACCTTATATCACTGCAGTGGACGGCGTTCCAAAGCACTTAGTATTAAAATTAACAAGAGCAAAATTTGAATCATTAGCAGATAATTTATTTGCACGTTGTTTAAAGCCTTGTGAAATTGCATTAAAAGATGCTGGTTATTCAGTAGGACAAATTGATGAAGTGATTTTAGTAGGAGGTTCTTCAAGAATCCCTAAAGTACAAGAAATAGTAGAAAAGTTCTTTGGTAAAAAACCAAACCGTTCTGTAAACCCTGATGAAGTGGTAGCAATAGGTGCAGGTATCCAAGGGGCAGTCTTAACTGGAGATGTGAAAGATGTATTGTTATTAGACGTTACCCCTTTAAACTTAGGTATTGAAACAATGGGCGGTGTAATGACTACCATGATTGCTTCTAATACTACTATTCCTACTAAGAAAACAGAAGTATATTCAACAGCTAGCGATAATCAACCAGGTGTACAAATTCATGTATTACAAGGAGAGCGTCCAATGGCACCTCAGAATAAAAGTCTAGGTATGTTTAACTTGGATGGTATTCCACCAGCACCAAGAGGCGTTCCTCAAATTGAAGTGACTTTTGATATTGATGCTAATGGTATCTTAAATGTAAGTGCAAAAGATAAAGGCACTGGTAAAGAACAAAAAATTAGAATTGAAGCAGGTAGTGGTTTGACCAAGGAAGAAATTGAAAAAATGAAAGCCGAAGCCAAAGCCAACGAAGCAGGTGATAAAATAGAGAAAGAAAGAGTAGAAAAATTAAACCAAGCTGACAGCTTAATTTTCCAAACAGAAAAGCAATTGAAAGAATTTGGTGATAAAATTCCTGCTGACAAAAAAGTGCCTATTGAAACAGCTTTAGCAAATTTGAAAGAAGCACATCAGTCTCAAGATATTGCAAAGGTAGACACCGCTTTAGAAGCTATGAATACTGCATGGACTGCTGCAAGTGAAGAAATTTACAAAGCACAAGCAGCTGGAGCCGCTGGCCCTGAAGCAGGAGCTCCTGGTGCAGACCAAGCAGGCGGACAAGCTAATGGTGGAGCGAACAACGATACTGTTGAAGATGCTCAGTTTGAAGAAGTAAAATAAGCTGAGTGGCCTTAATAGGCACACAAAGTATTATCATAATGTTAAGCCCTTTCAGTATATACTGGGAGGGCTTCTTTATTTAAATAAGTTTACTGTACCTTCGCGCTGCATAAATAATATATGAAGAGAATTGAAAGACATAGAGCCATACTTGGTGTAGACGATAAAGCTACTTTAAGTGACTTGAAAAAAGTATATCGTAAGATTATGATGGAATGGCATCCCGATAAATTTCAAGATAGTGATGAGGCTAAAAAAATGGCAGAAGAAAAATCGGCTAAATTAATTGCCTCTTATCATTTTTTAGTGAGTGTACATATTGAAACACATGAAGCCACCAAGGATGCCTATATTGCTACTACTACAGAGGCCAGTATTAGCGACTTTGAATTTAAATCAGAAATACTAAGAGTGGTATTTTCCGATGGTAATGAATATGAATACTATGGCGTTCCAAAAGCCATTTATGTAAAGTTGGTCAATGCCGACACTCCTGATCGTTTTGCAAGACGACATATTTATGAAAATTACTTATACAGAAGTACCAGTAAGATTGTTGGAGGTAATGAGTAATTAGTTTAAATATACCTTTACAAAGTATATGTTCTTCTTTTAGATATTAAATCATGATAGATATAAAAAAAGGGTCCCGATAAATCGGGACCCTTTTTTTATTGTATTATTCAAAAAACTTATTCCATTAGTATACTAATAACCAGGGTTTTGAACAATAATTGGATTTGTAGAAATTTCAACACCTGGGATAGGCCAGATAAATCTAAAATCACTGTAGGGTATTGCTTTTTCACCAATTGTCACCGCTAAACCAATTCCGTATTGTGCTAAAGTAGTACCAGTTACGCCACCATTAGCTACTTTGCCTGGAATACCTGCTTCTCTTAATGCTGCAATAGGATCTTGAGAAGTTCTGTGGATATCTGGCCATCTTCTACCTTCCGCTAAGAATTCAATTCTTCTTTCTAATAAGATTGCCTTTAATAAATCTGTTTGTGAACTAAAGCTTGAAGAAGTAAATTGATCTGCAGCAGATGTTACTGATCTATTTCTTACCAAGTTTAATAAATCAATAGCTCTTTGAGAAACAGATGTAGCCACTCTAGCTTCTGCTTCTGCTTGATTTAACAAAACTTCAGCCCAACGAATGATAGGGGTATTGTCTCCACGACCACTATAATCATTGTACTTTGTTGTTAAAATTCCTCTTCCAATGGCAGTTGCACCATTACGATAAAGTGTTGTTCTTCTTAAATCTGATTCTAACCAACCTGCATTGTTCCAAATAATAGGAGATACACAAACAAGGCCACGACCTAATAAGTCTGTAGATCCATACATTCCTGCAGGAGCTCCATTTACTGATCCATTGTCTAATGGGTCGTTCTTAATAGTGAAAATATTTTCAGATGAAATATTGTTGCCTCCACCTATAAAACCAAATGAAGCATTCGGTGTTGCAGTAAGTGCATGGTTTCCAATTAAAGACTTTGTAGATGCTGGAGTTGCTGGGGTTAAGGTAGAAGGAATCAAAGCATTTCCAGCTGTGATTGCATCGCTAAATCTACCCATGTGTAAAAGAACTCTTTGCTTAAGTGCAATCGCAGCGCTTTTTTGAGCACGTACAATTGCCCCTGATGCATTAATGGCAGGTAAATTTGCTTCAGCAAAAGCTAAGTCTTCAAGTAATTTTACATAATCATCAGCTACTTTTGGACGCGCTTCTTTTTGAAGACGCTCTAAACTTGCTCCACCTTTTACTGCATAATCACGATAAGGTACACCTAATGCTGATCCGTTTCCTTCAAGGTAAGGACGTGCAAAATGTATTAATAATTCGTGATGAGCTAAAGCACGTAAGAAACGACATTCTGCTTCAAACTGTGTTGCAGTAGCTGCAGGTAAAATGCCTGATGCAACTGCGCTCTTAAAGCCTTCAATGGCAATATTTGCTTTATTAATAAGGGCGTAGTTATTATCCCACATCGATACGTTGTTTGCAGTAAATGGGGTATAGGTAGCTTGGTAAGTGATTTGGTAGAAGGTTTGTAGGTTCACCATATCTTCCCCTCTATTGTCACCTTGTTCAATTGTTGCAGCACCAAATGGGTAACCACGTCCTGCTAAAGAGGGTCCACCTGTTTGTGCAGCATCATATACACCATTTAATGCGAGGTTAGCACGTGCAACTGTAGTAAACACACTCTCGTCCGTGAAGGCATTAAAGGGTTGCTTTTCTACCACTTTTTCACAACCTACAGCTACTAGGATTAAACCTATTAGAAGGGTGTTTTGTGTTATTTTATTTAGAAGTATCATTGTTTACAATTTTATTTGTGATATATATTTTTATTTAATTAATGTTAAAATCCAACATTAAGTCCAAATGATAAAATGCGTAATGAAGGAGTTACAGCATTATCTAAACCACTTTGACTTGCATTATCTGGGTCAATACCTGAGTAATCAGTCAAGATGAATAAGTTTTGACCTTGAGCAAATACTCTGGCATTCTTAACATATCCATTTGAAATTTTAGACAATGTTTTGTTACTGAAATTGTAATTCAATACTACATTTTGTAATCTAACATAATCACCATTTTCTACAAATCTTGAAATGGCTGCTCCTGTTTGGTTGATAATTGCACTTTGACCATATCTTAATCTTGGAACAGAAGTGACATCACCTGGTAATTGCCATCTCTCTTTTATTTCTACTCCGTTGTTGTGGAAGCTTTGACTTAATAAAGCTTCTTGACGTGTTACGTTCATGATTTTATTTCCACCTTGGAAACGGATCATAAATTCTAAAGAGAAATTTTTATAACGGAAGTTGTTAGTAAACGCACCAAAATAGGTAGGTAAACTATTTCCTAAATTAACTCTATCTGCATCTGTTAATGGATTAGAATTGATCAAGTTTACGTCATTTAAATTAGCTGCTCTAAAATAAGAACCAGTGGCAGCATTTCTTTGAACCAATGTTCCATCTGCTTTAACATACATTGGGTTACCATTTTGAATATTAACACCAGCATAATTCCAACCCCATAAATAGTTCAAAGATTTACCTATTTCAATTCTGTTGTAAGATCCTGGGATAGTTGTAACAGGCACACCACCTACGCTATACAAAGCGGTAATTTTATTTTCTAAAGTTGTAAAGTTTGCATTAAAACCCCAAGTGAAGTTCTTAGTTCTAAGGATATCACCACTTAAAGAAAATTCTAAACCACTGTTTCTAGCTGAACCAATATTTTGGCTTATTGAGTTACCTGGGATACCAGCAGAGTTAGGAGTAGGAACATTAAATACTAATTCGTCGATATCATTTAAGAACCAATCAGCAACAAAATTGAATCTATTTTTAAATAAACCTAATTCAACACCTACATCTAGTTTTTTACTACTTTCCCATTGTAAAGCTGAGTTACCTATTAAATTTGGTGCAAGACCTGGAATATTACCATAAGCAGCAGAGCTAAAAGTACTTAAGTAAGGGAAGCCGCCTAATTGGTTACCTACTACAGCGTAAGATCCTTTTAATTTAGCGTCGCTAATTTTTTCATTTAAGAATGCATTGTTTTTCCAGAAACCTTCTTCAGATATTCTATATCCAAAAGAAGCACCTGGGAATATACCAAAACGATTTGAAGGAGCTAATGAACTTTGTCCGTCGCGTCTTACAGAAGCTTGAACAAAATATTTGCTTTTAAAATCGTAGTTTAAACGACCAAATAGAGAATGAAATCCGCTCATGTTAAAAGTACCACCAGCAGTTTGTATAGCACCAGATCCACTAATCAAATTCTTTTGAATAAAGAAAGGATCAGATAATTGAGTAAGTGATCCAGATACAAATTTATTTTCATCTTCTTGTACTTCATGACCAGCAGTTAAATAAATACTATGGTCATTTGCAATAGTAGTATTATAGTTCATATAATTCTGCCACACCAATCTTTTATATTGTGACGCAGCGTTTGCGATAGAACCTAATGAGCTAAATCCATCACCATGTACTGGACTTAAAATTTGAGTTGAGTAATCATCTAAGAAGTCATAGTTAAATGCAGAACGAATTTTTAAACCTTTCATTGGGCTTATTTCTACATATAAGTTATTGTTCACACGTAATTTATCTGACTCATATCTATTCTGTGTTAAAGTAAACAGCGGGTTAGTATAGCTGTCGTCCACAGGATTGGTATTAGGACCAAGACCCACTTGATTTAATGCTGGGAAACGAATATTGTAGCCTGTTGAGTTATTAGGATCAAATGGATTAACATTCGGTAACATTCTTAAAGCAGAAGCTAATCCACCACTTAATGCGTTAGATCCATTATTTTGATCATTATCCAATTGTTTAGACAAAGTCAAATTGTTTCCAATTTTTACGTATTTATTTACTTCATTTTCAAAATTAAATCTAATACGATAAGACTTATTAGCGTTTGATATAAGTATACCTTTTTGGTCACTAACATTTAAAGAAAAGAAATAAGTACTCTTGTTGGTACCTCCAGAGAAACTTAAATTATGTTGAGAGGTTGGAGTATTGTTTCTCATTACTTCTTTTTGCCAATCATAAGTCTTACCATTTCCTGGAGCTGCCCAAGCAGTCAAACCAGCATTGGTTCTCTTTTGATTACTAATGTCAACAAATTGCGAGTTATTTAATAACTCATATGTTTTAAATGGAGAAGTATATCCAAATGTTGCATCGTAATTTACTTTCATCACACCACCTTTAGAACCTTTTTTAGTAGTGATCATGATTACACCATTTGCAGCTCTTGATCCAAATATGGCAGTGGCAGAACCGTCTTTTAAAACTTCAATGTTCTCAATATCATTAGGGTTAATATCACCTAATGCATTGGAGTTAGTATAGCCGGCTAAGTTACCAGATATAAAAGGAACTCCATCAACAACGATTAAAGGAGATTGGTTTTGAGAAACTGAGTTAATACCACGAATTCTAATTCTAGCGGGTGTACCCACATCTCCTCCACTTGCTACTACTTGAACACCCGCAGCACGACCTGCTAATTGTCTGTCTACTGAAGGGGTAACTAATTGTGAAAATTCTTTTGCATCAATTTTAGAAGCAGCACCTGTAAATGCTTTCTTTTGTTGAACACCATATCCAACTACTACTACTTCTGCAAGTGAGCCGCTTTCATTTACAAGCGATACATTAGCTATTAATTTGTTGGTAATGTTTGTTTCAGCTTCTTGATAGCCTACATAGCTGAATCTTAATGTTGAAGTTTTAGAGTTTACCTGAATGGTATAGGTACCTTTATCGTCTGTAACGGTTCTGGCAACACCTGCAACTTCAGATACAGTAACTCCTGCTAGGACTTCACCGTTTTCGGTTGTCACTTTTCCTGAGATAGTTTTTTTGTTGGCTTGTGAATACAAAGCACTAAAAGAAACTAAAACAAGAGTTAGGATCAATGTAATTTTTCTCATTGTTGTTTTTTTAATAAATAAATAGGATAAATATTCTTTTCTGTTAAAATTTAACAGTTGTTTAAATATTAATGACTTTAAAATTAGTTTAAAATCTATTTCAACATTATTTAATCTTTAATTTTTTTTTATTAAAATAGAAAAAATAATTCATATTAAATTTAAACATTTTTATGTTTAATATTTATACAAAAAATAGAATCAAAAATTAAACAATCATA
>JAJTDP010000062.1 GCA_021300455.1 Sediminibacterium sp.
AACAATACAACACCGATAAGCTTGCTAATTCTTATGCTGGCTTATTGGGTAAAAAAATTGAACCAATTATAAAGCCGCTTGGTTATGATTGGAAGATTGGTATTGCACTCATTACTTCCTTTGCAGCAAGAGAAGTATTTGTAGGCACGATGGCTACTTTATATAGTGTAGAGGAAGATAACAATAGCAGTTTAAGAGAAAAATTACGCGCATCCGTTTGGCCGGATGGCAAACCCGTTTATAGTTTAGCCGCAGCGCTTTCCTTGATGGTATTTTATGTACTCGCCATGCAATGCATGAGCACACTCGCCATTGTGAAAAGAGAAACACAAAGCTGGAAATGGCCAACCATTCAATTTTTTATGATGACAGGCCTAGCTTATTTAATGAGTTGGGCGGTGTATGTAATTGCAAAATAAATAGAATTATTTAATGGGGCCTTCGTTACTCACTGCTTCTAGCTTAAGCGTTTGAATATCTTCTTTAATACGATCTATTTCAATTGCTAAGGTTCCGTTATACACTCCGCGAATACGTCTTTTTTGATCCACTAAAATAAAGTTTTCAGTGTGTAAAAATTCATTGCCCGTCTGGTAAAAGCCTACCGAATCTCCGGCAAAATATTGTTGTTTAGCCAAGGCGTAAATTTCATTTTTATCGCCAGTAAGTAAATGCCATTTTTTTGAATCTACCTTATTTAAAATGGCATAGTTTTTTAGAACCGTTATAGAATCTAATTCAGGTGTGACAGAATGTGAAAGCAAAAGTATCATTGTGTCATTTTTAAAAGCCTCTTGCAATAAAGACATATTGGTTGTCATCTTAGGACAAATGCCTCTACACTTAGTATAAAAAAAATTAGCAACATAAATTTTACCCTCTATATTCGCTTCAGTGAAATCCTTTCCCTCTTGATCTTTAAAAGAAAAAGAAGGAATGCTGTGAATTTTTTTGTATCCACTATCCTCTTTATTGATCCAGGCTGGCGTCCAATCGGGGACATTAAAAAAAGGAAGTGTCACCAGACTATCTGTCTTTACATTTGAAACGGAATTCGAGGAATTATTACATGCCATCAACATAAATAAGCTAAATAAAAAGCAAGCACTCAGTTTTAACATCTTAGTTTATTTAAATTTATAATCAAGTGAGTCCTGAGGTGTCATGCATAATTTTAATCCAATGAGGCCATATCTTCTGCCTTGCTTCACTACATAATTGGCGCGTATGACCCCATTTTCCCACCACATTTTTTGACTTCCATTCTCATAGCCCAAAGTATAGTGAAATGCTCTATAGGCTTGGCCATTAGAATACCACTCGTTAGCTATTCCATCATGTTCTCCCTTTGTAAAATAAAATTCAAATTTAGGCTTGCCATCTTCCCAAAACCCAATATGCTTACCCATTTTTTTGCCAGCCTCAAAAGACCTAGACTCGGCCAACTGTTTATTAGGATACCATTTTTTAAAAACACCTTGCTCTAACCCATTAAAGTACTGGCCTGTCATGGAAGTATCTCCATTAGAATATAAATTAAAAATAGTTCCGCTGAATTTTTTATCCTGAAAAAAAACGGTGTCTTGATGCTTTTGTAAAAAAGGATCCTTGCTATTGATTACCGCATTTGGAACAGTATTATTTATAGAGTTGCTATCATTTATTTCTACACTATCAATGGATATTATTTTTTTTGACAAGATAGTTTCATCAGCACTATTACATGCTTGAAAAAAAAGACAAGTCATTATACAATGAAAATAAAAAGTATATTTCATTTATTGCGAAACAGTACCTGGAGTTCCATAATAACCCGATCCATTGATATAAGGGTCGTTTGAAGTTATATGGTAATGATAAATGCCATTAGGATAATCGGTGGTAGCTGAAGTATGTCCATGGTAGGCATCTAATTTTAAATTATCAATAGCTGCCCCATTTTCTTCAGGACCATATACAGGGAAGCCATCTAATAAAAAACCTAACAAAGAAGACTTAGTCACTTTCACTGTAGTCAAATACAAAGGCTCCACATGATAGTGATACTGACCAGTAGGTGCAGGATGTCCCCAATACCTATCAAAAGAAGTTATTTCAGCGGTTAGGGGTTGATTAGGCCCTGCATATTGGTTGAAAAATGGAATGCCATTTATTGAAACACCTATAGCGCCTAATGGAGTGGCTGCATGCTTGCTATCTACCTTCGGATCAATTGGGATTTTAAATACATATGATTTTTCTGAAATTGAGTTTGGATTTTTTGCAAAATTGTACCCTCCAAAAGTAGTTCCTGAAAAATTATCAGCCAATGCATTTGAACTAGGATAGTAAGAACTCTTGTGATCGGGTAATCCATTGGATTTAATAGTAACAAATGTGCCATCAGAAGTGATACTAGTTGCCCCATATATTTTTTTATAAATATCAGGAACAACGGTATTTGAAGTTGTTGGATTACTAGTAGTTGGATTGCTAGTGGTGTTACTCGTTGTGGTGGTGGTTGAACTTTTAGAACAAGCCATCACTAATAAAGAAAAAACAAGAATAGGTAAATACTTTAATTTCATACTATATTTTTAAAATAATAGACTGTAAATTAAATAAAAATGTTCAATAATTACCAACCGCTAATAGCTAAAATTTCTTTGGTATGGTCCTTGGTATCAGGCTTTTCAATAATATGTCTAACCATTCCTGCTTCATCAATCAAAAAAGTTGTACGACTAGTGCCCATATAGGTACGGCCCATGAATTTCTTCTGGCCCCATAAATTATATTTGTCTACTATTTTCTTGTCCTCATCGGCAATCAATGAAAAAGGCAAATCGTACTTGGCAATAAATTTTTCATGTGACTTAACCGAGTCCACACTAATGCCTAAAATTTGTAACCCTTTCTTTTGCAAGGCTTTATAATTATCACGTAGGTTGCAAGCTTGCGCTGTACATCCTGGTGTATCGTCTTTTGGATAGAAATAAAGGACAAGCTTTTGCCCCTTAAAATCGGCTATAGAGACTGTATTGCCATGCTGATCAACGCCTTTAAAGGCCGGCGCTTTAGAACCTTCTTTAATAACTGCCATATACTTGAATTGGCGGTGAAGATAGCATTTAAAAAGGACAAAAATGTTTAGGCTTAAAATGGGGCAAATTCAGGCAAATTTTTGTAGGTTTGCGCAATTTATATTTTTGTACCCTATGCCAAAAGACAATACCCTCAAAACGATTTTAATTGTAGGTTCTGGCCCCATTATTATTGGTCAAGCCTGCGAGTTTGATTACTCTGGTTCACAAGCAGCCCGCTCTTTAAGAGAGGAAGGCATTAAGGTAATCCTTATTAATAGTAATCCAGCAACCATCATGACCGACCCCATGATGGCCGATAAAGTTTATTTATTGCCATTGACTATTGAGAGCATTGAACAAATCTTACAAGAAAATCAAATTGATGCGGTGCTTCCTACTATGGGCGGACAAACTGCCTTGAACTTATGTAAAGAAGCAGATGAAATTGGTTTATGGAAACAATACAATTGTAGAATGATTGGCGTGGATGTGGCTGCCATTGATTTAGCAGAAGATAGAGAGCAGTTCAGACAATTGATGGTAAAAATTGGAATAGCCGTTGCACCTAGTAGAGTGGCAAATAGTTTTTTAGAAGGAAAAGAATTTGCACAAGTGATAGGTTTCCCATTAGTAATACGTCCTTCATTTACTTTAGGTGGAACCGGTGGAGGATTTGTACATGACGCTTCTGAATTAGATGCAGCATTAGAGAAAGGCTTGAAGGCCTCTCCTATTCACGAAGTATTAGTAGAGAAAGCCGTATTAGGCTGGAAAGAATATGAATTAGAATTATTAAGAGACCAAGCCGATAACGTAGTTATTATTTGTACTGTAGAAAACTTAGATCCCATGGGTGTGCATACAGGAGATTCTATCACCGTAGCGCCAGCCATGACTTTAAGCGATACTTCTTTCCAAGACATGCGTAACAAAGCCATGCTCATGATGCGTAGTTTAGGAAATTTTGCAGGAGGATGTAATGTGCAGTTTGCACAAAATCCTGTAACAGAAGAATTAATTGCGGTGGAAATTAATCCAAGGGTTTCACGTTCCTCTGCACTTGCTTCTAAAGCCACTGGTTATCCTATTGCAAAAATTGCAGCGAAACTAGCCATTGGTTATAGATTAGATGAATTAAAAAATCAAATCACACAAACCACTTCTGCTTATTTTGAACCAGCATTAGATTATGTGATTGTAAAAATGCCAAGATGGAATTTTGATAAATTCAAAGGTGCCAACGATACTTTAGGATTACAAATGAAAAGTGTGGGAGAAGTAATGGCCATTGGAAGAAGCTTTACAGAAGCCATTCAAAAAGCTTGTCAAAGTTTAGAGAATGAAGCCATTGGTTTAGGTTATTATGGAAAGAGTTTGATGAAGAATGAGGAATTGATGGAATACATTAAGGTGCCGAAATGGGATCGCATATTTAGAATCAAAGATGCACTTATGCAAGGCTCTACGGTGCGCTCTATTGCAGCAGCTACAGGCATTGACAACTGGTTTTTATACCAAATAAGAATTATCTGCAATATTGAAAAAGAATTATTGAAGCACTCTATTGAAACTATTACTATAGAATTAATGAAAGAGGCCAAGCAACATGGATTTAGCGATATGCAAATTTCTAAATTATTAACGGGTAATACCAATGACGATGCTGTCTATGAAAAAAGAAAGGCATGGGGTATTACTAGAGTATACAAAATGGTAGATACTTGTAGCGCCGAGTTTGAAGCGAAGACTCCGTATTTTTATTCCACTTTTGAAAATTAATTACAGAAAGTTAATAGCAGAAATTAATTACAGAAAACTAATTACAGTACACGAACTTTATAAATAAAGTAAACTAAAACAATATGAACGTAAAAGATATCGTAGCCTTAAATGAAAAAGAAACCAGAGCTGGATTTGGCGAAGGCATTCATGAGCTAGCAAAAGAGAATAGTGAAGTATTGGTATTAACTGCCGACCTAGCAGGTTCATTTAAATTAGGACCCTTTATTAAAGAATTTCCTGATCGTTTTATTGAAGTAGGTATTGCAGAAGCCAATATGATAAGTATGGCTGCAGGTTTAACTATTGGAGGAAAAATTCCTTATACCACTACTTTTGCGAATTTTAGTACAGGAAGAGTGTATGATCAAATTAGACAAAGTGTTGCTTACTCAGATAAGAATGTAAAAATTTGTGCATCACATGCAGGATTAACTTTAGGAGAAGATGGTGCTACGCATCAAATTTTAGAAGATATAGGACTGATGAAAATGTTACCAGGCATGACGGTGGTAGTACCTTGTGATTTTAACCAAACCAAGGCTGCGACTAAGGCTATTGCTAACTATCATGGTCCGGTGTACTTACGTTTTGGAAGACCCAAGTGGCCAAATTTCACCAAAGAAGATGGTTCTGATTTTGTGATTGGTAAGGCACAAAAATTAAGTGAGGGTAAAGACATTACCTTATTTGCTTGCGGTCACTTGGTATGGAAGGCCATTGAGGCAGGAAAAATTTTAGAAGCCACTGGTATAAGTGTTGAAGTAATTAATATACATACTATTAAGCCATTAGATGTTGAAGCTATTGTGGCAAGTATTTCAAAAACAGGTTGCGCAGTCACTTGTGAAGAGCATAATATTATTGGTGGTATGGGAGATTGTATTGCACAAGTAGCCGCAACACATTGTCCTATTCCTATTGAATATGTTGGAACGAAAGATACTTTTGGAGAAAGCGGTACACCGAATCAATTATTAGCTAAGTACGGTTTAGACACACCGAATATTGTTGAAGCAGCAAAGAAAGTACTAGCTCGTAAAAAGTAAACCTACGGTGCTAATCTAACTTTCGTCCATTGATGGTTTTCAAAGCTATAACGAATACGATCGTGCAAACGCGAACTGCGTCCTTGCCAGAATTCAACCTGCGTAGGATGCACAATATAGCCACCCCAATGTGGAGGCAGGGGCACATTGCCCTCTTTATATTTTTCTGTTTGCTCAGTAAAGTTTTTTTCAAGAAAATCTCTATTCGGAATTACTTGACTTTGTGGTGAAGCCCAAGCTCCTACTTGACTTCCCAAGGGACGTGAATGAAAATATTCAGCAGATTCTTCTGTACTTATTTTTTTAATGGTGCCTGTAATACGCACTTGACGCTCTAATTCTTTCCAGAAAAAATTCATGGCCACATTAGGGTTAGCTGTAATTTCTTTGCCTTTATTACTATCATAGTTGGTAAAGAATATAAAGCCTTCGGGTGTATAGCCTTTGAGAAGCACTACGCGCGACGCAGGAGCGCGGTTAGCATCCACAGTTGAAAGTACAAAGGCATTTACTTCATCGATATTACTAGTAGTGGCGTCTTCCCACCAATGCGTGAATTGATCCATTGGATTTTGCAGAGGTTGCTGCTTCATCCAAAGAAGCCATTTGATAATCCCGGCGTATAGAAGCAATATCTTTTTGCATATAGGAAATGTTTGAATAAGTATTCTTAATACTATTATTTAGTATTAGTAATGTTTAAATTATTTAGTGGCGTATAAAATATTAATGACCGATAATAATAAAAGCATACCCACTAATTGATGCAATTGCGCTAACCATTCAAAGCCACCCCAAACACCAGGTACAATATGCGCGCTTGCTAACACTGTAAAAATACCTAAAAGAACTTGTATAAACACTAAAATCGCAGGCGCGATTCTAGCACGTACCCAAAATGCATTGCCTTGTAATTTTAATAAACGCAGGGTCCAAACCAATAGAAGCACTAATAATAGATAAGCCAGGCCTCTATGTATAAAATGAACCCAAATAGTATTATTAATAGCATTGATAAAAAAACTATCCTTACCCCAAATACTTGCTGGTAGCCACTCTCCATTAATGGTAGGCCAGGTACTTGCTACATTCGCGGCTTTATGGCCTGCCATTAAAGCCCCGTATATTAATTGAAAAAATAGAATAAGTAAGATAGCCCAGGCAAAATTTCGGATGGTGCTTATTTTATTACTTGTATCTTGGTTACCCGCATTACGCGCAATAGGTTGTACTGTTAACGATAAAGCAAACCAATAAGTATAGGTAAGTAAGCCCATAGCAAAAATAAAGTGAAGGGCTAATCGGGTGGGTTTTACATACACTGCATCTCCTTCTAAACCACTGGCCACCATAATCCAACCAATGGCGCCTTGCATGGCACCTAATAAAAATAAAACAAGCAAGGGCTTGATCATCTTTGGTTGAAAATATTTTTTCACTAAAAAATAAATAAAACCAAAAGCAAATACTAATCCAATACTACGTGCCCATAATCGGTGAAACCATTCCCAAAAAAAGATGAACTTAAAATTATCAATAGTAAATTCAAAATTGAGTAATTGAAACTGAGCCGTTGTTTTATACTTTGCAAATAAGGTCTGCCAAGCGGCATCAGACATGGGTGGCAAACTGCCAGTGACCACATCCCACTCCGTAATGGAAAGGCCACTACCGGTTAATCGGGTAATGCCGCCTAAAGCAATTTGAATCACCGTCATGATCACCCCCACTAATAGCCAATTGGCTACTTTTTTTGATTTATGATCGTTCAAATCCATGCCTTTGTTTTAGGCTACAAAGGTACAAAGGAATCAAACAAAGAAGCGGGTTTGGTTTTGCTTAATTATAGATTGATTTTGGTTTCTGCTCAATATGTTTCAATTTTACATCAATACTTTAAAGCAAAAATGAACAATTATTAAAGTATAAAAGATTAGACTTGATATAGCCTTAGAAAACCCAATACCTAAACTACAAGATTACAAACTATACTATTACACTTGCCTAAACTAATCAACCAATATCAAGACTTATTATTAGAAGCCGGCTGCGATGAGGCCGGCAGGGGTTGTTATGCGGGACCTGTATTTGCAGCAGCGGTTATTTTACCCAAGGATTTTTACCACCCCATGCTTAACGATAGCAAACAATTAACCGAAAAACAAAGAGAAGAATTAGTGCCTATTATTAAAGAGGCCGCCATAAGTTGGGCCGTGGCGCATCAATCGGCAAAAGAGATTGACGCTTCTAATATTTTAAAGGCCGCTATTAAATGCATGCACTTATCATTAGATGCATTAAAACCAAAAGTAAAATTTATTGCAGTAGATGGAAATAGGTTTTATGCTTATAAGAAAATTCCGCATCAAACTATTATAAAGGGCGATGGCCAATATGCCAATATAGCCGCTGCCAGTATCCTAGCTAAAACGGCGCGTGATAGTTGGATGCAAAAATTACATAAGAAGTATCCGCAGTATGGCTGGGATAAAAATAAAGGATACGGCACAGCCGCGCACCGCGCGGCTATCGCCCAATATGGTTTATGTTTCGAACATCGAAAAAGTTTCAAGATATTACCGCCACAACTAAGTTTGTTGTAGTCTAGAATAACTACTTACTACACACATTTATTTCAATAGTAATACTAATACTCCCAAGCTCCTAGGCCTTGGCGCAGTAACACATATTCGTCGGTAGTACAATCAATGACTGTGGAAGGTACAATACCACCAATGCCACCGTCTACTACCATATCAATTTGATTACTCCAATGTTCATAGATAATTTCAGGATCGGTATAGTCTTCTACATTTTCTCCAGGGAATGATGCCGATAAAATAGGATGGCCTAAGGTTTCAATTATAGAGAGTGCAATTTTATTATTAGGAATACGAAGACCAATTGTTTTTTTCTTTGACTGTAAAATTTTAGGTACTTGTTTACTAGCGGGTAATATATAAGTATAGGGACCAGGCAAGGTTTTTTTCAAAATTCTATATAAAGCATTATCTATACTTTTAGCATAAGCGCTCAAATTACTTAAATCGGCGCAAATAAAACTTAGCTGCGCTTTTTCAGGATCTACTTTTTTTATAGCGCAAATTTTCTCCACAGCTTCATGATGCAAAATGGAACAACCAAGCCCATAAATAGTATCAGTGGGGTAAGCAATAATGCCTCCATCATTTAAGCATTCTTTAACCATAGTAAGTTGTCTAGCTTGCGGATTCTCGGGATGTATTCTAATTAGCATAAAGTGTATAATACAAATTTACCCATTTTTATTCCAATCAATTTTATATTAATTTGTATAAAAACAAGCGCATGTTTAGCATACTCTATCTTGAAGAAAAAATAATTACGCGTCAAGCATTTCAATTAGCCATTGAAAAACAAGAAGAATGTAAAGTTATTTTTAGTACTGGCGATATTCAAGCTTTTTGTAGTTTTTTAAAAGAAGACAAGCGTATGCCGGACTTATGTATTATTGCCGATAGTTATAATTATGTAGAACTACTTTCAGTTATCAAAGCCATAAAGGCAAAAGGAAAGCACCCCTTTATATTATTAAAATCGGATGCTAAGTTTATAAAGTCTATTTGCTTTTTAATGAAAAACGGCTTGCAGGGACTATTTTTTACCGACGAGCCTTTAATAGATTTAAAACATTGTGTCAGAAATAAAACCCGCTTTCATTTATCTGCCGATAAATCAAAATTGATTACCAGCAATGTGTTAAAAGAAATTACGATCAAGGAATTAAATTATAACAGAAGGCCATTAACCAAAAATGAGATACAATTTATACAGGCTTGCAGCAAGGATTTAAACTACGATCAAATAGCCCAAGTGCTTCAAAAAAGTGTGAACACTATTTATGGCTATAGAGATAGAGTATTTAGAAAACTTCAGGTAAAGCAACGTACTGCCATGGTGATGGTGGCCCTTAAAAGAAACTATATCGATCTATAAACTATTTAATCTCCCAAGTCTCTTTACCACGAATTAACTTATCTAAATCTCCAGCGCCTTTTGCTAAAGCCTCTTCAATTTGCAAACTCATCATTTGCTCATAGCAAGGACGATCATTGGTATAGAATACACCGAAAGGTCTTGGGAAAACAGCACCCACTTCAGAAGGGTTATCAAATAAACGCGTTAAAATTTGCGCTTTATAAAAATCTTTTTCGTCATGGATCCACATATCATCTGCACTATATTTTGAACCAATCTCTACTACTTCTGGACGCATTCCATCGAAACGAATTCCTTTCTCTCCATTCGCACCAAAAGTCAATGGCTTTCCTTGTTCAACATATAAACCATATACTTGCTTAGTTGCTTTTTCAGTAAAAATTTCAAAAGCACCATCGTTGAAAATGTTACAGTTTTGATAAATCTCTAAGAAAGAAGTTCCTTGGTGTTGTTCTGCACGCGCAATCATTGTTTGCATATGCTTAGGATCACGATCCATAGTGCGTCCTACAAAAGTAGCATCAGCACCTAAAGCCAATGCAGCAGGATTAAATGGATGATCAATACTTCCTTGAGGAGAACTCTTGGTAATTTTATTTACTTCAGAAGTGGGAGAATATTGACCTTTTGTTAAACCATAAATTTGGTTATTGAACACTAAAAAATTAACATTTAAATTTCTTCTCAACATATGAATAGTGTGGTTACCACCAATACTCATTGAATCTCCATCACCTGCAACTATCCATACACTTAATTCAGGACGACTCGCTTTTAAACCACTTGCAATAGCGGTGGCACGACCATGGATAGAGTGCATACCATAGGTGTTCATATAATAAGGGAAACGGCTACTACAACCAATACCGCTAATGATTACAATATTTTCTTTAGCAACGCCAATAGTGGGCATTACTTTTTGTACTGAGGCTAAGATGGAATAATCTCCACAACCCGGGCACCAACGCACTTCTTGGTCAGTGGCAAAATCTTTGGCTGTTAAGGCAGCTACCGTGCTTTCAATGGTTTCAGTCGACATATCTATTCTATTATTAATTAGGATGCAAAACTACATAAAGAAGGTCAATTTTTCTAGTTAAAATGGCAATTTTGAGGGTTAAAAACCTGTTTTTTTGGGAAATTCTTCCACAGACCCTTATTTCACCTGCCTACCCTTCCAAGTATAGGTTCTTATCTGACCAAAAAGACCGGCCACTAAGGTATACACAATATGCAAGGGCTGGTATAGTAAGAAATAGCGAAGCCCTTTTTCTAAAAAATAAAACTTGGCGACGGGGTCTAAAAAATAGAGCTCAAAAAAAGTTTTAAAAGTAATGGCTATAAAAAAAGATTGGTAATGCCCCATTAATAAAATTACTAAGAAACTAAAATTATAAACATATACTAAAAGTAAAACCCAGAAGATAGAACTGTCGTCATAAAAACGTGCCTTACTAGACCAACGAATTCTTTGCATTAAAAAATCTTTCCAATTTTGCATGGTCTTGGTAAATACAATCGCATTGGGATGAAATAAATAGCCAATTCTACTAGATAAAGTTTTTTTCATTTTATGCATTAAGAACATATCGTCTCCACTAGCAATATGATCTACTCCTTGGTATCCACCTACTGCAAAAAACGCCGATTTTTCAAAAGCTAAATTTGCACCATTACTCATAGAATGCTTACCCGCGCCTACTGCAGCCGCTGTAATACCTTGTAGGGCTAAGAAATCTAAAACCTGAAACTCATTCAATATTCCTTTTTCTTTGATAAACATAACGGGCGCTGCCACAAATACAGGATTATTCGCTTGTATATATTGATGATATAATAAAAGCCAATACTTAGGTATTATGCAATCGGCATCGGTGGTAATAATCCAATCGCCATTTGCATGACCCACTGCTTTTTCAATAGCCTTCTTTTTGAAAGAACTAATTTCATCGGCTTTATAAAAGTCTGCCAATTTTAATAATTTAACATGCGCATGTTCTGCATGTATGGCTTCTACAATAGAGGCGGTATTGTCTTCAGAAAAATCATCTATCACAATTATTTCAAAAAATTCAGCAGGGTAAGCTTGTGCCAAAATAGAGTCTACACATTTTTTAATATTGGCCGCTTCGTTTCTAGCAGGAATGACAATAGAAAAACGGGTATAAGTAGTTACTGGTTTGTCAGGCCTAAAATCGAAAAAAGAAAGTTTATCGAACCAGTAGCGGTAGGCAATTAATAAGCCTGCATACATAAGGGTTAAAATAGCAAGTATCCAATCTAAAAAATAGTGCATGGCGCAAAGTTAATTGCTTTTCCATCTCAGAAATAGGATTTTTTAATTGTTTGAATTAAATTGTAGATTCAACATTAATATAGTACCCAGTTTTATGCAAAAAAAAGTTTTAGTCAGTGGCTGTTTCGATTTATTACATAGCGGGCATATCGCTTTTTTAAAAAGTGCTGCTACTTATGGCGATTTATATGTTTGTATAGGTTCTGATAAAACGGTTTATGATTTAAAGGGCAGATACCCTGTTATCACGCAAGATGAAAGAAAGTATATGATAGAATCACTTGCCTGCGTGAAAGAATGTAAAATTAATAAAGGCAGTGGGCTACTCGATTTTTCGATTTAGCAGGAGGATGGTTAGACCAACCTTATGTAAATAAATTACATGCAGGCCCTGTTATTACTATATCTATTGAGCCTACCATTGAGTTTAATAATAGAAGTGGAATGGCAAGTAGTACAAGGAATAAAGCCATTGAGTTATGGAAAGCACAACTACCAGAAGGCGACCCTATATTACTAAGTAAAATTTTATTTAGTTATGAAAACCCTCCTGGTACAAAGAATGTAGCAGGCTCTCAAGATTCATTGGGTATTGTAATGCCTTGTTTAAATTATCATCATTACACCAATGATAACTATTGGCCATCGGAAATAAAATCAATCGACGATGAATCTATTTTAAGTTGGATAGAAGATCATATTTATTTAATACCACTCGATCCAAGAAGTAATAGCTACGATGTACTCGCTAATACAAATATTACCAAGGAAGCTGCGAAAAAATTAGCAGATGCAACCATTCAATGTTGGGAGGCAATACTAAATAAAGATTTACATGCTTTTGGAACTGCTTTTCTAGCTTCCTTCCATGCTCAAATTGAAATGTTCCCCAATATGTTTGATGAAGCTATAAAACCAATTATAGATAAGTATGCATCAAAAAGTATTGGTTATAAATTATCAGGTGCTGGTGGTGGTGGCTATTTAATATTAATTGCTGAAAAAGAGATTGAAAACGCCATTCAAATTAAGATTAGACGTAAGAACCTAATGTAAGGGCCCTATAATTCGATTTTCAAAACCCCTCCAAATTGCCCTATTTTGGGCAAAAAAGGCTAAAATCTTCAAAAAAAGACCAAAAAAAGGCAAATAATTGCCCAAAAGCTAAAAATTGGTTGTACTTTT
>JAJTDP010000021.1 GCA_021300455.1 Sediminibacterium sp.
GAATGCATATCTACCGTGGTCACCAGGACCGTACTCATCTTGAGTTTTAGGTAATGCAATGAAACCACTTTGAACCGCAGTACTGCTGTTGAATTCAACAGAGTAACCTCTTTTGTCTTTTGTGCCTTTCTTAGTATTGATGATGATTGCACCATTTTGACCTCTATAACCATACAATGCAGAGGCAACTGGTCCTTTTAACACGTTATAAGATTCGATATCGTCTGGGCTAATATTCCAAGTATCAGAGTTAATTGGCACACCATCCACTACAATTAAATTCACACGACCACCTCTTAATACAAGGTTAGGGATTCTCAACATTTCTTGGTTAATACCCACTGTTAAACCAGCTACTTTACCTACTAAGTTGTTGATTGGGTTCAATTCTCTAGCTTTCACTAGATCAGCGCCCTTTACTTCTTGTGTAGCGTAACCAATTTTTCTTTTCTCTTTTTTGATACCCAAGGCAGTTACAACCACCTCATTTAAATACTCATCACCTTTTACTAATTCAACAACAACTGCATTGTTAGAAGCAGTAACTGTTTTAGTAACATAACCAACGTAAGAAACTGTAACAGCAGCGTTCGCACTTAAGTTGTTTAAACTAAAAGCACCATTCGCATCTGTTTTTGTAGCTTGACCTTGTCCTTTAACAGACACAGAAGCAGATTCCAAAGCTTTTTTGGTTTCTGCGTCAACCACTTTTCCTTTAAATTGTATGTTTTGAGCAATTGAGCTTATACTCAATCCCAATAACATTAGTGGAGTAAGGACCCACTTAATACATAGTTGTTTTGAAATCATAGTTAATATTTTGAATTGCAAACCTATTGTGAATTATTTAACAAAATTGAAAGTCGATGTTATCATAATAATAATTTACCATTAACATAAAATTAATTTATCAATAAAAAATATAACATATATAAATAAATATTAATGCATTAACAATAAGTTAATGTTTTAAATAAATAGAGCGAAATCAAATAATCATAGGTTTGCTGAATCATTATCAATAATGATCATTGTCAATAAATAAACACTATCAATAATTTTATATGAAAAAGAACCTGCCTATAATAATAGCTTTATTATTATTATTCATTCAAAAAGGAAATACACAAGTAGTCAATTATTTTTCTGTTCCCGGCTATAATGAGTTATCAAAAATTGATACCAACGCTTATTCTGTATTACCTAGTGGTAGATATGTAAAACCTGCAGGACAGTCTATTCGTATTTCACATGATCCATTTGGACTAGCTATTTCTCCAGATCAAAAACTAGCTATTACCATGCATGAAAATGCCATTACTATTATTGATTTAGCCACCCTGCAGCAAAAAAGAATACCTGAATACAAAAAGAACACCTTCAACCCCTTAAAAAAGGGCTCTTTTCTAGGAGTGGCCTTTAATACCAATAAAAATATTGTGTATTTAAGTGGTGGAGATGAAGGTTCTGTTGTTATATATGACTATGTTCAAAATAAAAAAATTGACTCTATATTACTAGACGGCATTTTTGGTGGTATTAAATATGAAGGTAGTTTCACTAGTGATTTAATTTATGAAGCTACAAGAAACGAATTATTAATATTAGACAGAGGTAATTTTAGATTGGTTAGGTATAGCTTAGATAATAAAAAAATAATTGCTTCCATTCCTACAGGAAGACAACCCTTTGGCTTAGCCATTTCTCCAGATCAAAAAACAGTATTAGTAGCCAATGTAGGCATGTACGCTTATCCTATAGTGGAAGGAACCACCAAAGAGAATATTCAGTCTCAATATATAAACTGGCACCCTTATGGGAATAACACCAAAGAATCGATCGAAGGCAAAATAATTGATGGTAAGAAAATTCCAGGACTTGGTAGCCCCAATGTGGATGAATCGATGAGCGTTTTTGTAATTGACTTAGCCACCAATAAAGTAAAAGCAAAATTAAAAACCGGCATGCTACTAGGAGAGCTTGTGGAAGATGCTGAGGTTATTGGAGGCGCAAGCCCCAATTCAATTGTAGTGGGCAGCAAGTTCGCTTATGTCACCAATGCTACCAATGACAATGTCGCAGTCATTGATTATAAAAGAGGTCGTATCGCTAAGCATATTGCTATAAAAGTAGATCAAAGAATAGATAAATTAAGAGGATTAGTACCCTTTGGTATTGATTTAACAAAGGATGAGAAATATTTATTTGTAGCATTATTAGGTTTTAATGCAGTCGCTAAAATTGATTTAGCAAGCGAAAAAACATTGGGCTTAATACCTACTGGTTGGGGAACAACACGCGTTAAACTTTCTAATGACGATAAAACTATTTATGTGACTTCTTGTAGAGGCTTAGGCGCTGGTCCTAATGGTGGTAAGGATTTCAAAATTCCTGCACAAGGAAGTTATATTGGCGATATTCAATTAGGGAGTTTCCAAAAAATAGAAAACCCAAGTATTGAAAAGTTAAAGGCCTATACGAAGCAAACCATTGAAAATACTTTTATTGTAAAATCACAAACTGATAGCTTACCCTTACCTGTGCTACCAGGCAGTAAAGAAAGTCCTATAAAGCATATTGTATTTATTACCAAAGAGAACAGAACTTTTGATGAAGTATTTGGTCAAATGAAAAATATTAGAGGAGAGAGCGCCTTAGCAAGATTTGGTTTAGATGTGACGCTTATGGATAAAACTGGTATTGTAAAAAATGTAAATGTTACACCTAATCATCACAAAATTGCTAAACAATTTTCATTGAGTGATAATTTTTATTGCGATAGTGACGCCTCTATTCACGGACATCATTGGATGATGGGCGTTATTCCTAATGAGTGGGTAGAAGCTAACTCTAGTACCGAAAAAACAGCCAACTACTTTTCTACAGCTCCAGGCAGAAGATTCCCTGGCTCTACAGGCAGTATGGATCCTGAAGATTATGCAGAAATTGGAGGTTTATGGGAAGCGCTTGATAGAAAAAATATTAGCTACTATAATTTTGGACAAGCGAACGAAACAGCACATGTAAGAGAAGATTGGAACGATACTGCTACTGGTGCTGCACATATTGTAATGGTGCCTATGCAAAAAGGAGTATGGGAAAGAACATCACATAATTTTGCAGGGTATAATACGAATATCCCAGACCAATTTAGAATGAAACAGTTTGAAGAAGAGTTTACCAAGAAATGGTTAAATGGTAAGGATAGCTTACCGCAATTAATTACCATGATGCTTCCAAATGACCACACAGCAGGTCCTAGACCAGAAGATGGATATCCTTTTACAGCATCTTATGTAGCAGACAATGATTTAGCGCTTGGAAGAACCCTACATTTTTTAAGTAGAACTCCTTATTGGAAAAACATGTTGGTGATTGTAACTGAAGATGACCCTCAGGGAGGAGTAGATCATATTGATGCACATAGAAGCATACTCATGATGGCAGGCCCTTATGTAAAAAAGAATTATGTATCTCAAACACATGCTAATTTTGGATCTATATTGAAAGTCATATATAATGTCTTAGCAGTGCCTTATGTAAATCATTATGATATTACTGCTTCTCTATTGAGCGATTTTTTTACTACCAAACCAGATTATACGCCTTATAGTTTTGAATTTCCTAGCCAAGAAGTATTTGATTGGGATAAAGCCATGAAAAAATATAATCAGCCCATAGATTGGAGAAAAATCAAGCAAGGTCCTAAAATGGATAATGAGGCAGAACAACGTTCAGAACATAATAAAACCTCTGGGACAATTATAAATAATTAAGTTGACCAATTTTATTAGTAAAATTTAAAATAAGTATACTTTTATCAAGTATACTTATAAATAGAGTCATGAGCATTAAGAGAAATTCGATTGTTATAATCATATTGACTGTATTTTTTATCAATGTAAATGCACAAAATACAGATACGAGCTACAAAATATTAGAGTATAAAACATTAGAGTCAATTACAGTGGTGAGCAGAAATCTGAAAATTACTGAAAAAGCAAGTCCTTATTCTATTACCAAATTAGATCAACGCCAAATAGCTTCAAGCGCATTTAGAACTACGCCTGAGGCTTTAATGGGAGCTAGTGGCGTATTTATACAGAAAACAAATCATGGGGGTGGTTCCCCTTTTATTAGAGGCTTAACAGGTAACCAAACTTTAATTCTGGTTGATGGCATTAGACTCAATAATTCCACATTTAGATATGGGCCCAATCAATACTTAAACACTATTGATATGTTTACGATTGATAAAATTGAGGTAGCTAAAGGCATTGGCGCCATTGAATACGGTTCAGATGCAATGGGTGGTGTTATTAACCTTTCAACCAAAGAAAATGAGTATAGCAACCGCCCTATTTTACAGGCAAGTACCTTAGGCAAATTCATTTCCAGCCATATGGAACAAACTAGCAGAAGTGAAATAAGTTTTTCCAATGCAAAGTTAGCTATTCAAGGAGGACTTAGTTTTAGAAATTATGGTAACCTAAGGGGTGGTGGAAATGTAGGCGTTCAAAATCCGACAGGGTATAATGAAAATAATATTGATTTAAAAGTAAAATTAAAAATTACAAAGCAAGATGAAATAATTATTGCTACACAAAATACCATTCAACACAATATTCCCATTTATCATAAAATAGTTTTAGAAAATTATAAAATTAATGAAGTAGAAAAACAAGCACGTAATTTAAACTATATTAAGTATAAGCATGTCAATAATAATAAATGGATTGCTGAATTTTTAACAACCGCTTCCTCACAAAGAACCATTGAGCAAAGGTCCTTGCAAAGAAATAATTCAACCATTTATAGAAAGGAAGCCGATACGGTTCAAACCATTGGATTGACTAGCGAAATTATTTCAAAGCCAACCAAGTTTTGGACCTTTAATACGGGTTTTGATTTCTACCAAGATAATATCTACAGCAGCGCTAAGGAATTAAATCAACAAGCAAATTCCACTGTATTCAAAAGAGGATTATACCCCAATGCAGCAAAATACAATAACAGCTCCGTATTTAATTTACATCATTTTCAACTAGGTCGCTTATTTATAGAAACAGGCTTAAGATATAATTTTTTAAATATAAATATTGACGATATTACTATTGGGAAAATTGTTGTGAGACCATCGGCTCTAGTTGAAAACTTAGGTATCAGTTATGCCCTCACAAAAAATAATTTTGTATATAGTTCCTTCACTACAGGCTATAGAGCACCTAATATTGACGATATGGGTACCTTAGGTATTGTCGATTTTAGATATGAAATTCCAAGTTATGATTTGAAGCCGGAAAAATCATTTAATACTGAATTGGGTTATAAATATACAAGTAAAGAAACTAGTGTAAATCTGGCTGTATTTAATATGCAGTTATCAGATATTATAACAAGGGTAAAAGTAGATGGGCAAGTAATCAATGGATACAATGTTTATAATAAAAAAAATGTGGAATCTTCTTATATCAAAGGATTTGAGCTTTCTTTTAGTAAAACGATACACCAATATTTCAATTGGACTTCTAACCTCACTTATACTTATGGCCAAAATATAACCAAGAACGAGCCGATGAGAAGAATACCTCCACTATTTGGTCAAAATAAATTAGCATGGAAAAAAGGTAAGACTGGCCTTGCATTTACACATGTATTTGCTGGCAAACAAGATAGATTAGCACAGGGCGATAAGGACGATAATCGAATTGGTAAGTTGGGCACCCCCAATTGGAATTTAATAAATTTCGACGCATCCATTCAATTCAAACACTTGAACCTACATACAAGTTTAATAAACATATTAAACGAAAAATATAAAACCCATGGTTCTGGCGTATATGGAATGGGCAGAGCCATGGGCTTAACTGTACAGTGGGTATTGTAGGCTTATAAAATAATTCTTTTTTTAAGCGTAGGATGCGAATTCGGCGCATTCACCGCATTTAATGCTTTAAATGACCAATCAAATTGAGTAAGTTTTTCTTTGGTTTTAAACTGTAATGTAATGGTTGACTTTCCTTCAATTTCAATTAAATCTGTATTTTCCACTAATGTATATTGACTAAGATTTTGCAATATAAAATTACAAGAAGAAACATTTTCTAATACCACTGTCAAAACCAATGATTTAGGTTCATAAAATGATTTTTTAATGACCAAGCATTCATTAATTAAAGGTATTAACAAGCTATCTCTTCCAATTAAAGTATTATCATAGTGAACTACTGTTCGACGATCAAATAAGGCCGACTTAATACTTTCTTGCGTTCTATCTTTAGAAAATACCAATGTAATGGGTCTATGTCCTTCTGGACCTTTAGGGCCTTTTTTATAATCCCATTCAATTAAGCCATGTACATCACTTGTGCCCATTAAAGTTAAATTTCGGTCATAAGCAATTTGTAATGCCTCTTCTGAATAGTTATGGGTATTAACAATTTCAATGCCTTGAATTAAATTACTATCAATTAATTTTTTATTTACTTCATTTAAAAAACTAATATAATCGTTTTTAGGAGTCTCGTAAGGATGGTTCCAAAATACAAAAGCATTTTGATTTTTGGCTTCATTATATGCATCTAAGTAATTAGTGAAAAGTAATTTATTGGCGTCTTGAATAAAAACAGCATTACTATGACCCGGAGGCATAGCACGGGTTATCTCAGAGCCTCTTACAATAACTAAATTATGGTCTTTAGCTTCTCTGAGTGCAATTTGATAGGATCTATTTCTGTCTTTATTGGGAATATCCCCTAAATGTGGCTGGTATTCTAAGTGCTCCGTCAAAGAAATAACATCTAAATTATCCATTAATGACTCTCTAACACGAATACTTGGCCAAACATCACCATCAGAAAAAACAGTGTGCTGATGAAGATCGCATTTCAAGGTTTGATAGCCTAATATATTAGGAAATTGTAAGCTTGTACCTAATGAATGTGAGTGTGTTGATTCTTGTGCAGATACAACCATACTAAAGGCACAAATGAGTTGTACCAAACAAATAAATTTTTTCATAAATGTGGGTCTAATTATTCAATTTCGAAATCATCCTCATCATCCTCTTCGAATAATAATTCATATTCTTCTACTTTTTCTTCACTTAATTCTTCAATGATTTCAAAAATAGTATCATTTAATTTTTTCCAAACAATGGACTCAACATCTTCATGTATTAGGATGAGAACACATGATTCTGTCTTCATGATGGGTTCAACTAATAATACATTGTCACCATCATACTCATTAATGAGGTACTTTTTTTCGATTGAAAGATCGTTAAATACTGGCATATAAATTAATTTAGATACCAAGTTAGAACTTTAATTGATTTTTTTTAAAAAACCCCCGTGAATGTGTATTAACTTATTGTAAATTTTAGGTTTGCACGGGGTAGGCCATTTATACAGCTTTAGAAAAATAGGGGTAATTTACTTTTTTTGTAAAATACTGTAATAATCTAATGCGCTATCCCTTGTTGTAGGATTTAAAAATGCAGCATTTAGTGTACTTATATGAAAAGCGGATATGGTTTCAATGGTATTAAAATTAGTCAAGAAGTCCTTGGTGATAAGCTTATTAGATATTAATAAATAATCGGCAGTTTTTAAAGCATTGGCATCTTCAATAATTTGAAAGCTATAATTACTATAAAAATCCAAACTTCTTTCTCCATATATTTTGTATAGGTAAAAATTCTTTTTGTCTATTTTATTAGTATGGATATACTTAGTTACACTATTGCCTAATTGATATTCTAATAATTTAGGATAGAAAAATACATTTAATAATAAATTAGTGACTAGTATAGTAAATAAGGCAAATTGCAAAATTTTAGGTAGAACTTGCTTTTGTTTAAAATTTGAAAACCAAAAAATAGTTAGAAAAATAAATAAGGTTATTGTAATTGTATAATAGTTTAATTTAAAAGGGATAACCAATAGAACAACCAGTATGATTAAAACTAGACTAAACAGTATAGCATTTATAACAGTGATACTATTTCTAAGTTTTTTATTTTCATTTACGGTAATTAAAGAATAGATAGATTTTGCAGCAATTATACATACAAAAGGCAAAACAACATAAATATAATGGGGTAACTGATAATTACTAATACCTAATGCAGTATAGGTAATTAAAAAGCCGGGTATACTTATCCACTCTTCATGGCTTTGTAAACTAAACTTATTTTTTATTAATGTATAAAATTCTTGTACTAGCCCAATTATAAAAAATAATGTCCAAGGTAAAAAACCCCATATTAAATTTTCAAATAAGAAAAAGAAATAATCGTTTTCATGCCAAACACTTTCTCCAGTAATTCTACCAAAACTTTGTGTCCAATAAAAAAATCTTAAGCCAGAGGTTCCTGTTTTTTCATACATTACTTTTTCAGGATGTAAATCAAATTGTTGGTACAAGCCAATATCCATTGGAATTAATAAAACTAAAATGATAAGTACCCCTACTAGATATTCCCATTTAAATAATAGTTTAAAATTTCTATGTATTAAAAAATGTGGTACAAAAGAAAAAATAGGCACCATTAGCGCAATAGGGCCTTTTGTCATCATGCCAAATGCGACGGCAACAAAAGCCATTATCAAGGAAACCCATTTTTTAGTGAATAGCCAATTAGAAAACTGCCAAATACCTAGAATTACCCATGCCATTAACATCGTATCTGCTTTAAGGTCATGGGTTATTAAAAACATGGCCTGAGAGCTTGCCAATACCAAGGCAGCTAATAATGCTATCTCCTTAGCATAGTAGAGCATAGTAAACTTATAAGTACTATAAATAGCTAAGATTGCCATAAAAATAGAAGGTAGTCTAAAAGCAATATCGTTAATGCCGAATATATACATACTTAAAGCGCTTGTCCAAAATAACATGGGTGGCTTGTCAAGGTAATCCTTGCCTTGGTCGAAAATTTGAAGAAAGCTTTTGTTTAAAAGCATCTCCCTTGAAATATTTGCATATTGAACAGAATCAATTTCCATCAAGGGAACAGTAATGCTACCTATAATATAGACAACAATGCATAGAATTATGTAGAATAAATATGTGTTCTCTAATTTGCCTGTCTTGTTAAATAGCATTATTATAATAATTTACTGTTACCAACAACATTTAATTTTTTAAATTAGAAATATTTATTTAAATTGAAGTTAGTTACAATTGAAAAAAACTAATTTAAACCCCTATAAATATACAAATGATTATTAACAAAATTTCAATAATTGTTCCTGCTTATAATGAAGAGTCTACTATCAATATCATAGCAGATAAATTATTAAATCTATATCTTATTAATAATATAAAAAAAGAGATCATCATTATCAATGACTGTTCAACCGATAATACAGAGCAATTAATACAAAAAATAATAGAGTCAAACCCCGCGGCTGAAATTAAATATATTAAACACGAGAAAAATTCAGGAAAAGGGGCAGCCATTCACTACGGTATCAAAAATGCTACAGGAGACTACCTCATTATCCAAGATGCAGATTTAGAATATGACCCCTCAGAAATTAATAAGCTATTAAAACCAGTTTTAGATGGCTATGCAGATGTTGTCTATGGTTCTAGATTTATTGGAGGTGCACCTCATAGAATTTTGTTTTTCTGGCATACCATTGGAAATAAATTTTTAACCTTTTTGTCGAATTTTTTTACCAATTTAAATTTGACAGATATGGAAACTTGTTATAAACTTTTTAAAACAAGTATTATAAAAAATATTTCCTTACAAGAAAAAAGATTTGGTTTTGAGCCTGAAGTAACATCAAAAATTTCAAAAATTAAAGGTATCCGAATTTATGAAGTAGGTATCTCCTATTATGGAAGAACTTATTTAGAAGGAAAGAAAATTAATTGGAAAGATGGTTTTAAAGCCATTTACTGTATTTTTCGATATAATTTATTTAATTAGCCAAAAAAAGGGAATATAAAGCATTCCCTTTTTTGTCTACGAAAGACATTCACCTTTACTTCGTCTAACTTACTAACCCATTTTAAACCAACCATCAAATATTTTATCTCCGTCAATTTTAAATTCTTTTTGATCTACCAATTCATTATCTACTTTTTTTATTAGCCTTACCCACTGACCCTTTGATTGAAATTGATTATTTAAAAAAACACTGAAGCCTAATTTTCGATTGTCTTTTAGTGAAATTTCTTTTGACCAACTAATGCCACGAAATTCTTTAATCCAGGGGCGCCCATTTTCATCTGTATACCATACCTGGCCAAAGGTTTCAAAACTTACTTCAACGATAAGCTCTGCTTTAATTAAAGGCAAAGTATCCAATATCCTATTATTTGGAAATAAGTTATAAATATCTTTAACTGAAATATGGCGGGGGGACATGTTCTACATTTTATATTCAATAGTAATGTAGAACATAAATGTAACTAGAATATGAATTCGAGATTACCAAATTGTATACTCTTCAACAATAGAAAATAGGCTATGTAACTATTTCATTGCAATTAATTATCTATCAATATTTTAAGCGGAATTTTTCTAAAAACTAATAGCAACTGGCATTGATATAAGTAATTGATTTATATCTTCACAATAGCCTTTATAGAAGTTTTATCTACGTTTTGCAGGCGAATATAATATACACCAGCAGATAGGCCTGCGCCGTATAAAATATAGCTATTGGTTCCAGCAAAACTATAATTGGCTTCGACTAAAATTTGAATCACTGTTCCTTCTCCATTTAATAATAGAAGTGAAGTATTACCTCCATTGGTTTTAAATTCAATCTTAGTCATATTTGTAAAAGGATTCGGATAGTTATATATGAGTGTCTCTTTGGTGAATACCGAATTTTTATCCTTGATACCGCAAACACTAGCGTTTATTAATGGGATGGTTGGAAACTGCTTTAATAAAATTTCAATTTCAGCAGTTGCTGAAACACAAAACCAATTTTGTAAAATTGTATTGTATACAGATCTAAAATCGAATTGGTAAGGAATATTATCATTACTTGTAGCAGCAGCAGGTATGGCTGGATTTTCTCCAAAAACGCCACCCCTCACATTTTTTCCAAATAAAAA
Source organism: Sediminibacterium sp. (assembly GCA_021300455.1). GTDB lineage: Bacteria > Bacteroidota > Bacteroidia > Chitinophagales > Chitinophagaceae > Sediminibacterium. The sequence continues at coordinate 11,086 of JAJTDP010000021.1, forward strand.
TAAAGGGGCAGCAGCGCCGTGATCTGTTCCACCACTTGCATTTGATTTTATTCTTCTTCCAAATTCAGAATAGGTCATGCCAATAACACGATCTTCAATTTCTAAACCAGTCATATCTGATTGAAATGCTGCAATAGAATCGGAAAGTACTTTTAATAAGTTAGCATGCGAGCCCGTAGTGGTATCACTTGAAACTACTTGTCCCGAGTGTGTATCAAAGCCTCCATAATTAACCAAGTATACTTTAGTTTGTAAGCCGCCTTTAATTAATCTAGCCACAATTTTTAGTTGCGCTGCTAAATTATTATTTGGATAAGCTACCTGTTGCGTAACGCTATCAGAAGCTTGTTTAATTCTTACCGTATACAGGTTGGTTTGTTTGGCAATACTTCTTATAAAGCTAAGTTCATAACCGGCATTGGTATTTGCAGAAACAGCATCTGTGCCTTCAATTAAATTATAAAAAGAACTTGGATCTGAAATACTTAATGCCATATTTACAGCAGGACCTTGGCAAGTAAGTGTTGATAGAGATCCTATCTGAATGGCAATAGGATCAGGATTAGTTTTATTGGGGTAGGCATCTGGATAATCGGCATACTCATAATTTAAAAAACGACCAGCCCAACCAGTATTTAAATACTGATCGCTGTCAGATCCAGACATCCATATATCGGTAGCTCTAAAATGTGAAAAGCTTGGTTGAGGATATCCAACCGATTGTACAATATTCAATTTCCCATCTGTAAACATATTTTGAAAGGCAGTCATAGAAGGATGAATACCTGTAGCATTATTTCCCATTAATTTTAATACCTTATTTTCTGGCAAGGCTATATTGGTTCTAGCATTCTGATAATTAGCATAATTACTTAATGGGATAACAGTATTCAATCCATCGTTTCCGCCACTTAATTGAACAATAACAAGCACTTTGTCCGTATTGGAAGTTGAAAGCAGTGACGTGTTTAATAAAGGATGGTCCTGTAAAACATGAATAGCATTACCACTAATCATAGTGGGTGTAACTAAAGCCAAACTATTTCTTATAAATTTTCTTCTTTCCATTTTATTGTAATTGATAATCTGGCAAATTCATAATATATTTTAATAAGGACTTAAGCCTTGTATTAACAATATTGAAATTAAACGTGGTTGAATTTGAATCATAGGCATTCCATGCATCCGTCCAATAATAATCCGATGTTTGACCCGATAATAAAATTTGGTTTTTTAAACTAGCTTTTAAACTAGCCGCTATTTCTGTAGAAACTAAAAATGAAAATACACTTTCAATGAGTTGATTTGGATCTGAAGGATTCGCGCAAACATTTTTAGCAAATTGTATTGTATTTACTATTATTTTTTTTCTATTTCTTGTATAGCCCGTATCTATCATTAAATCGGTAAACTTATTGCGCTTAGGAAGGGTATCAGCATTTATCCAAAGCTTATTATAATCTGGGGTTTGGTAATAAGCAGGCCAGCCTGATACATTGGGTGGGTCAACAGGGTTTTGGCCCATGCTAATAAGTTGATTCACCATATAATTATGTAAAAAATAAGAATCGGCATAATCTGTAACTGAATTTGGAAAAATAATTTCATACTGCCTTAAAAAAGCAATGACATGATCGATCGGACTTTTTATCTGACAGCCAATATACAGCGTATCATAAAAGTGTTCGCTAGATAAAAGGGTTTTTAATACAGGTTTTATCTCGTAATTATTTGCAATAAATATATTACTAAGTGGAGTTATAATATTATTCTCTATAGTATTGTCAATGTAGTAATAAACAAAATATCTATATAGTTTACGACAAATAAATTTTGCCAGTTCCGTCTTTTGAAAAATCATGGTCAATAACTCGTCTGTTTCCAAAGCACCATTGGCAGCTGTTTTGCCAGTGATTGTAGTGCCTTTATAAAAACTTGAAAATGTTTTGTTAGTTGTATCGTGACGAGTGCTATCAAAAATTGAATTAAAATTGGCATCTATTCTCCATCCAGTTAAAACTTTTGCTGCATTTTTTACGTCCTCTTCACTGTATTTAGCACCCCCCTCTTTACCCACTGTATATAATTCTTGCAACTCTCTTCCATAGTTTTCATCGGGCGCGGTTTTAGTATTAAGATAACCGTTCAAATATCTAAGCATTGCTGGGTCGGTGGTGACCAAACGCACTATTTGTTTATAATTACCAACACAATTATTTCTAAAAATTTGATGGTGATTATAAATCATTGAGCCATATCCTATCGTATCTGCTTCTGTGCCGAAATGATTGCTCCAAAATAGGCTTAACTTTTCACGAATATTTCTTTCTTGCCCTACCCAAACACTAATTAGCCATTTTTTATAACTATTTCTGCGATTGCTATTAATGGTCCCATCTGTAGTTATATCATTTACCCATGTTTTACCCGATGGCACATTAGGATCGGTGAATGTTGTTGAGTTGTATTCGTTTAATGGTGGTGGTAAAGCGCTAGTTTGAACATTCAGTAATTCATCTATACTGGCCATTAAACCCTTGGTTTTGAAGTATTCAATATCTGAGGCCTTGGCACCGAATAGGGTTCGATTGAGCAAATGCTTTGAATGTAAGGACGTCCAATTGCCTTTATAAGTATTTAAACCTAATGCACTTGTTTTGGGGGCAAGAGACATATTAATTAATGTTTAAGTATTTATTTATTTTTTAATAATTAGATACTGTATTGGATGGTAATAATCATACTCAAATTAAGAAAATCTTAGAATATTTTATAGGTTTGATTGTTAAATTTTAAATTTTTGGACAATCAAAAATGAAATATGCTTATCCCTATTAATCTGGCTTCAATTTAATCTTTGTAAATATTTGTAAATGAGGAAGTGCTAGTACAGACAAGCTAATAAATAGCAGTGTAAAAATGCCTGATGCATCCTTGCTATTGAGTGTTAAGAAGGTTATATAGAGAAACCCAAACCAAGCCATAAGAGAAAAGGGAGCCGCTTTCACTAGTAAGTTTTTCCACCCAATAAAATCATTGGGCATACCAAAAGTGATTCTTATTTTATCGAATGACAATAAAGAGTGCCAGAAACCAAAATAAAAGGCAAAACAAAGCCATAAAGGCATATAAAGGGCAAAGCCAATGAGTATAGCTTGTTGTAAAATTAAATAGTAATAGTATTTATTTTTTGAAAAGAAATATGCTTTAAAAAAGAATAAAATAATATAAACAAGCACTAAACCTATTAGCGTGATAGGATATATTTTACCAGCGAGCGCTGTCCATTGACTTTCATTAAAAGCAGAGCGCTCCATTCTTATAAAAATTTGTAAAGCAAAATTTATATTTTTTGAAAGTAATAATAAAATCCATAGAAGCCCAATGACTGAATAGGCCATTTTTTGAACAGCATTATCTGTTTTCCCTAACCAATCAATTTCTCCGAAATGATACGCTGTAATTAGTATAAATATAATTAAAGCGGCCACAGGGAAAAAGTACCAAACTACCGCATAAGCAATAATATTAGCTATATATTTTAGTAGAAATATTTTTTGATTGCTTGCTGCCTTATGTAAATGTTGGTCGATGTATAAGTCCAATGCTCCATGAGGAACACCAAAAAGAATAAGAACAGCAATTAAGAAGGAAATTTGTGTACCGTTGTTTAAAACAAAAACGGTATTGATGAGAAATAAAAAGAAGGCAAATAATATTAGGTAGAGGCGTAGTTTAATTTGCATGGGTCTAAATTAAACAAAAAAAGGGGCAAGTAACCAACTTGCCCCTTAAAAGTTAATTTAATAAATTAAGCAGCTTTTCTGCTTAAGCTATAAATAACCAAGCCAAAACCTATTTTGTTGACAGCATCACCAATGTTGTAGATGATGTTCATGTCAATTCCAATATTTTTGAAGCTAGCATACCATTGTCCATCAGCTGTTCCGATTAAATATCCTAGAGGATAAATAGCCCAACCAACTAATACGAACCAACCTAATGCTGCATTTGCAGAAGCTACTGCAGAACCAGCGCTAGTTGCTAATTTCTTAACATCTCCTAACCATACTTCATACACGATGTAGAAGTAAGCGATAGCACTTAAAGTTCCCCATAATGTAGCTTGAGCTGGGGCAACAGCCTCACCCCAATAACCTGTAACTAACATTACAACAGAAGCTATAATCATTTTCCATAATAAACCAATTGTACCACCTGCTTTCTTTGTGATTAAATAGAATTCAACACACATTAAAGGCACAGTTAATAACCAGTCTACGTAACGGAAAAATGTAGGACTATCATGCGTTTCAGCATAATATCCACGCATGTAATAGTAGTGAACAGCAGCAATAAAAGTGATTAACCCTGAAACAAGTACAGAGGTTCTCCATTCTTTACTAGTGTTGTTCAATTCTAAGAAGAAAAATACAGCAGCGGCCATCATAGCCATTGTGCCAATGAAGAACGTGAAAGACACATAGTCTGTCTTTGCGATCGCCATTGTAGCATCAAGAAGAAACAAATTCATATGTTTGAGTTTTGGTGAAAAAAATTAATTGCAACAATTTTAATTGCTTAAGGCTAATTTATGTGTAGATAGCTAATACATATGGCTAGCAAAGCAGTTCAATCGTTGAATAAGTAAGTTATATAAAAATTAATATTTTATTAAAATTTATTGTTAAAAAATTTCAAAATTAGAAATAAAAACCATGTTTGTTTAATGATTTTTTTTAAATATTAAACAAAAAATGAACATTTTTAATGCCGAGTTCTTGATAATCAATTTTGGCTTCTAATTTATCTGAAAGAATTGAGGTATCTTTTCTAAGTTTTTGAAGCTATATAAATATGATCATAAATAGGCCCAATATCTTAGCTCAAGATGGCATTGCATTGTACTATGAAAAAGTCATAGCGGATGAAGAAGTAGAGCAATTATTTGAGTCCCTTTTAAATAATATCCATTGGGAGAATGAAAGGGTGATAATGTTTGGAAAAGAGATCATTACCAAACGTAAGGTTGCTTTATACAGCGACCCCTCCATTTCCTACCGCTATGCGAGCAAGACTAAAATAGGCTTGCCTTGGACAAGTACACTCCTTACTATTAAAAACAGGGTTGAATCTATTACCAAAGAATCTTACAATGCCTGTTTATTAAACTTGTACCATAACGGAGAAGAATCGATGGGATGGCATAGCGACAATGAAAAAGAAATTATAGCCAATAGCTCTATTGCCTCTTTAAGCCTTGGTGCAAACAGAAAATTCTCATTTAAACACAAACTAAGTAAAGAAACCGTATCTATTGAACTTGAAAACGGATCGCTGCTTGAAATGAAAGGAAGCGTTCAGACCCATTGGTGGCATGCACTTATTAAATCAAAGAAAGTGACAGCCGCAAGAATAAATTTAACTTTTAGACAAATGCATACCCAAAAATAAAGTGTATGAAAAATAGTAATAATAAAACAGTTAAAAAAAGCGACCTGCCTTCTAAGGAATGCCTTTATTGTAAGCGTCCGTTTACTTGGCGAAAAAAATGGGCCTTAAACTGGGAACAGGTTTTATATTGTAGCGATGCTTGTAAAAAGAAGAAGTTTACGCCTTAGAAAGTAAAAGAATATAGATTAGCGCTTCGAAATCTTATTCATTGAAATTGATTTTTGTCTGGAACATTTAAACCTTTTAATATCGGCCGTTCTTTTCATTAAATGTTTTTGACTTACCCCACTATTGACTCTCTTACGCCAAAGATTAAAACTATTACGCTTAAGTTCAGTGCGCATTAGTTTAATGGTATCTGCTTCAGATAAACCAAATTGAAAAGTGATGGCTTCAAAAGGAGTTCTATCCTCCCATGCCATTTCAATAACTCTATCAATATCTATTCTTTCCATAGATGCAAATTTCAGTAAAAAATAACAAAGGACCTAAGATTTAACTTAGGTCCTTGATTTTCAAATAGATTGCAAAGAATTCTATCCTCTTAAAATTATTACAAATCTTCTATTCGAAAAACTTCACCTCACCAGTCTTTATATCATGTATAGCTCCTACAATGCCGATTTCCTCATTTTTGACCATTTGAGCAATGATGGGGCTATGTAATAAAATATTTTTTACCGATAAACTCACATTTAATTCAGCTACATTTTCTACAAAATTGGCATTACTTGAAGTTCTATTATCGCTAGTTGCCGTTTCTTCATCTACCGCAGGTTTAATTTTAGAAATAAGGCTTGTTAAATTGCCTAGTTCAACATTATCACAGGCGCCCTTGATGGCACCACATTTAGTATGCCCCAATACCACAATAATTTTTGCACCCGCTACCTTACATCCAAACTCCATACTGCCCAGGATATCTTCATTGACAATATTACCCGCAATTCTTACACTAAATACATCCCCTAAGCCTTGGTCAAAAATTAATTCGGCAGAAGTTCTACTATCAATACAACTTAAGATAACTGCAAATGGGTGTTGGCCATCGGAGGTTTCATTGGCTTGTTGTAAAAGATTTCTATTTATTTTAAGATTGCTTACAAATCGTTTATTTCCATCTTTTAATATTTCTAATGCAAGTGCTGGTGTAATAGCTGTTTGCATTTCTTTAGTTAATGTTTTCATATTAATTATTTTTTATTGTAACGTTATTTAGAATTAAGTTTTTTTATTATTTTGTTTTTTAAAAGGCAGGTTGTTATACAAGATGAATTGAAGCTGCCCTCTAGTAATATTTTTTTGTGCCTGAATCATATACCCAGTCTCTATTCTTAACGACTCACTAATTCCAAAACCTAGTCCCGCATAAAATCTGTTTCGATCAAATTTTGGGTCTTTAATATCGACAAACAATTCATTGTATAAAGACAAGAAAGTTTTGTTTTTATTTCCTTTTATAATTGATAAAGGTTTTAAAAGCGAAATAAAATACCTACCTCTTAAGCCAAATTCATTGGGGAAAAAACGCTCTTCCAAACGGAAACGATGTGTGAAAGAATGGGATCCTATATTATTTTTATATAAATACTGTTGGTAAACTCTATTTTCAAGTTTCGTGCCTTTACTTATATCTAGTTCGTCATAAGCATCGGTAGCTATGTAAGCATAGCCTAAAAGTATATTATGATTGTTCTGTTTCAGGTTATACCCTAGGCCTGCCCTAGCTAGTAATTGATTTTTTTGTCCAAAAAAACGATAATCACGATACTGAAAATCGGATTGTATATTCCACTTGTCATTTATTTTTTGATTCCCAAAATGAACAAGCCAAGT
>JAJTDP010000001.1 GCA_021300455.1 Sediminibacterium sp.
TATCAAATATGCAAGATTAAATATATTTTTATATACTTATATAAAATGTTGAGCCGAGAAACAACTTTAAAAAACGGGGCGTATTCTGAAAAGCCATACGAGTAGGAAAATTAAAATCTTAATATCATGGAAATTAAAGTTGTTCCCTTCGTTCCTCAAGTTACTGATATAAACCCAGCTGCATCAGCTGCAACTGAACTTCAATCATTAATAAATAATACTCAGTCTCAAGGTTGGGAGTTTGTAAACCTAAGTTCAATGCAAACTGCAGTTAAGCCAACTGGATGTAATAAATCACAGAATAATGGTCAAGCTTCAATTGTAAATATTCAATTATTGATATTTAAAAAATAGATGCTAGCGAAGATTGGGAAATACATTATTGAATACTACTGGCGTAAAGTACCAGAATCTGAACGTAGAGTTTGTATTCATAAAATAAGTTGCTCAAATTTAGTATATAATACCTTCAATAAACATGGATTTATTGAAGGTATTATAGTTTATATAAAAAGGCGTAAAAGCTGTAATGGATATTATCAAATTGGTATAGAAAATAATAATGTATTTATAACTACAAAAAATGGTGTAATCATTAAAGAACATCTAATAAATCCAATTATAGTTAAAGAGTATAAAAATAGTTTTAATATAATATAATAATCTTGCATATGCTGACTTTGCAAATTATAATACATTTTCAACCATACAAAGTAGTTTTAATACAATAGAATCATCTATTTATAGTACATATAGTTTTTTCTTACATAAAGACACAAAATAACAGTAATAGGCATAAATATTGTTTCTGTAAAACAACTTTCCAATTAAATTTCGGGTTAATCTAAAGTGATAAAAAATTTGATTGAAGATAATCTAAAGTTATTCGAATTGCACCCTAATTAATTCTATTTTCTAAATCAATTGGTTGTTTACTTGAATCTAAAAGTTTCATTGTAAAAAGTGTTGCATGAATTTCAAAAGGTTTATCCCTTACCCAGATTTGTTGCTTACTATAATTTGTTTCATCAAATTTTGTGGTGCCACCAATTGGACATTCCCCACCTGATATTACTTGCATCAAGTAAAATGTAGGATTATTCGTTCCTCCTTTTAGTATAACCACATATTGCTCACCATTGCCTTTATTGTAAACTGCAGAAGGCACTTTAATACCTACCATTGGTTTTATCATAGAATTTTAGATTGTCTTAGAAAAACTATTAGTTCTCGCTCAATACAATTAAAAAATCATCTTCATCAAATTCAATCTCATTTGACTTTGTGGGATTGATAAATATTCCGAAGTTCTGTTCTGCATTATTTAATAAGCTACTTTTTCTATAGCCAATTGCAGTTTCGTTTCTTTTGGAAGCAATCTCAATAAGGGAGTAAAAATCTAGGGGTTCACTTGTAGTAATGTAATTATTTATTGGTTTTAAGTATATTTCAGAGCCTTCAGCAGCAAATAAAATATCAAAAACATTTTTTAGGTTTTTATTTTCTGCTACTTGAGCTATTATTAAACTAGAAATATTATCACCAATGATAAAGTCATCTGCTTTAGTAACTCTTGCTATTTCTAAATTTCTAATATCTCTCATTTCTGTTACGATACTTAAATTTATATCAAATTTTTCTGCAATTTTTCGTAGATGTAATAAGCAAATTAGAATTTGTGCATCGCTTTCTTGCTCTGGTATGGAATAATCATTTAATAATATTATATTATCAAATTTTTCAGGATGTAAATTTTCAATAACCTTTCTTTCAGTTATTTTGCCTACTACATAGTCAATTTTTTGATTTGTTAATTCAATTTTATCAATTTCATTGTTATTTAAAATCAAAATAGAAGAGCCTGCACCTACATAATTATCTAGTTCTGAAACAAGGGTGGTTGCACCTTTATTCCATCCAATAATGAGGGTGTTTTCTGCAATTATATTCTTAGCAGATGCATTTTTAAAAAGATTTGTTTTTATAGTAAGCTCTTTTTTGCCATTAGGTATAATGGTATCATCGTCTTCAGATATGGCTATAACTTGGTCTCCTTCATTTAGTATGGTATCCATCATTGGATTAATCAATATTGCTTGCTCTTTTGTACAAATTCCTATTACTGTAGAGGTATCAAATGTATTTAATGCTTCTTTATAGGTTTTACCATAAAGCGACTGTTCATCTGCAAAGTATATTTCATCGCCTTCAAAAGTAAGTAAGCTTGTATAAATAACGCTTAATCCCGATTGTCTGCAAGTTTGGGCAGTAATTCTTGAAATCAAATCACTTGAATTTAGAAAAACTGCTTCACCATTACCTGCTAATTCTGCAGCTTCTAAATTTGCCTCATCCTTAATTTCAGCTATAATATTATAAGGCTCCGTTTTTCTGTTTTTACCATTGGTTAATGAAAGAACGGTCTTAATTACAAATATATCCGATGCCTCTACATCTTGACTCAACACAATTATAGAACGAGCCTGATTAGGGTTAACAATATAAATATCGGATGATATTAGTGGGCTACCATTTCTGATAACAATTTTTGTATTTTTATAGTTATCTATTTTCTGGCTTAGTAGATCTTCCATCTCCACTTTATCTAGTTCAGCAAGAATAACTATAGATGCGTTTTTCCTATTTGAATTTGACTCTATAATTTCCTCAATTATAGAATATATTTTTTCTGACCAACCTAATATTAAAGTATGGTCATTTTCTAACACAATTGATTTACCCTTTTTGAGTTCATTGAGTTTTTCATCTATGCCTGATGAAATGGCACCAATTAATATTGAAATAATAAATATGCCCAACAAGGTAGCTGGGAAAAGTATAATTCTAAAAGGCCAGCCAGCTGCGCCTGCCATTACACCAGCATCTATAGTGGCCATAAAGCTTTGCCACATTCCTTCCGAAAAGCCAAGTGGTTCCGTTTCTGGGCTGCCAGAAATTTTAAAAGCTAGTATTAAGGCACCTAATATTAATATTGAAATAATGGAGACTAATCCAAGCCATCTAATAATACCTAATGGGCTTGAGGATATTGTATTTTCAAAATAATATTTAAACCTTGAATTAAATGAATGTTTTTTCACCTTTATTTTTTAATGGCTTTTCTTCTATATAATAAGAAAATAAATAATAACACCACCACCGAAATTAAAATGATTGATATTATAGGTCTATAAAAGAACCATGCAATAGCAACAGTTATAAATGAGAATATCATTCCTAAAATAGTTGATACAAGTCCTGTACCAATACTTACAATACTTCCTATGAATGGTACAAAATCACCTATAATTACAAGTGGTTTAAATAATAACGTAAACCCTATTATACAAAATACTAAACCGAGTAAACGTAACAACCATGTAATCATTTTATTATTACTAATGGCCTCTTTAAACATTACATCTGCACTTACCTCTCCATACACAAGCTCGTTAATGGAAGTCCCGTTTTTACCCACAAAAGGAACTAATGTGTTTTGAGACTGTTTGCTTATAACACTAACCAATTGTGATGGTTTCACCACTTCAAATGAAATTTTAACATCCCCTATTTGAGGATTATTTTCCAAATTGCCGCTACCTAAATAAATGGTATTGGATGAAATCTTATAGGAACCATTTTTTGAATTACTATCAAGTGCAAAAGTTTCAAAATTACTTATCTTATCAATTACTTCTTTTGATAATTTAAATGAATCAATAAATACATTTTCTGCTTCATATGAACTATTACTAAAGGAATAAGCAGAATTGTTGATATGCCCTTCTGGTTTCTTAAAATTATTGGAATTTATTTTATTGCTAACCCAATTTTTGGAATAGGAGTAGGTAGTGGTTGTTTTCTCAGAGCCGCCTAATTCTTTTTCAGTTTTTTCTTCTGATGTTTCTTCCCATTGATAAAATAAAACATTTCTTTTTAATGCAATTGCATTTGTGTAAATATTAAAGTCTGGATCATTTAAAGTATCGGTTGTATTTACAGTACCAGTAAGATGAACTAGCTTATCCTCGTTTTCAGGAAGGGGAACATTAGTCTGTAAATGCACTACGTTTTTACTGCCATCCTTGAGGTCATTTTCAGTATGTATTGCTCTACCTTCATTCCACCATAATAAAATCAATGAACCTATTATGAGTATTAAACCAAGGAATAATCCTCTTATAGAATCCATTAGTCTACTTCCCCAAGATTTTGTAGTTACTTCTGTAAATTGATCTGACATAAATAATTTATTTAATTTAATCAAATATTAACCTATAAATTAGATTTTTTTCTTAGAATACTTTAACTAATTATTAATTTTTTATTAATAAAATAAGGTTTGTTTAAAATTTTATCTAAAAAATTAGTGTCTTTTTTGAACAAAAAGAATGATTTTGAATATTTATTTTAATTAGACGGCAACTAATTAATCCCTACTTAAATACATTAAAAAATAAGTACTCAAATTTAAATACCATGCCATTGGGTGCTGTTCTTTCCATGGTAGAATATAATTGCCTGCGGTAGCCAATATCAAACCTAGCCTGGCTTTTCACTATAAATTGTATGGAAGGCCCCATATCTAAAAACGATTTTTGATTCCCGTTCAAACGCTGACCAATGAGTTCAAACATTAGATTCACATTCGTTTGATTATAGCTTGTATATATTTTAGGTAGCATTAGCTTACCCACAGATAAAGTATAATTCATTGCACTATTAGACTGCGTTGGGGGGAACTTATAATTGGGTTTATTATCATATGCCCTTTCATAACTAATAGTACTATTAACAGCCACCTTATGCAATAATTTAGTAGCAATAAACCCCGCCTCGTAGCCTGTGTTATGCCCCATTGTCTCAATTTCATCCTGGTGTATGTCAGCTCTATTTTTACTAGCACGCGCAAACAAGGCCATTCTAAAATGACTTTGTTTTGCATCCTCTGAAAAAAATCTATACTTCGCATATAAACTTCCACCTTCAGTTTCAAAACCACCTTCTTGTCGGTTACTTATAAACCCTTGTGCATGCACCATCCATTTTTTATTAATACCCCACATAAGCTCTGGCATATTATGGTAATTTAATTTACCATCTTGCTCCAAAAAAAATCCATTCATATTTCTAACACCCAATGACTTTGAAGGCATATTACTAGCAGGCTCTGTAAATACAAATAGCTCTTGAGAAAATGCGGTGGAATAAATAAAAAGGGAAATGAAAAGAAAAATTTTATGCATATTACAATACCTTAATGTGGTATACATTTTTATTATTGCTAGCGTATGTAGGATATTGCTTTGCCGTCTTTGCAATTTGTTTGTACTCTTTATCTACGATAAAACCTTTATCTAAAATTTTTACTTTTACCTCTCCGCTTAAAGTAGCGGCCTTGGTATCCATAAAAGTATACTTGTTATTATCTAAAGTAAATGAGCTGTTATTAGCTGCCTGCTGATCTTTAAAATTAAACACCACCACTAATTCTCCCACAGAAAAACCGGCATCTTCTACTTTCTTTTTAACGTCACCAATATTCACCGCACTTCCATTTTTAAAATAAAGTAAGAAGGCTGTGTTGTTTAAATCGGGTTCTACTTTTTCTATGGCTTCTATAGAAATTAACTGCTTATAAGTGGCTTTAGAACACATAGAACAAGTAAGTCCCGTAGCCGTTAATTCTGCCTTCAAAATTTGGGCATTTACTGCTACTGAAACAAATAGTATAACTGTAAGTATGAATAATTTTTTCATTTTGTTTTGTTTATTTTTAACTTATCTATGAACACACAAAATTAGGCATTTTTGTACTACTTATATATGATTTCTATCAATTTCAGCATTTGTGAGTGCTTTCGAAATTGGAAAAATTCAATAATTACAGCCATAACGCCCTACCTAATTTAATAATGCCTATATTATTTATAAAATGAAAATGAATTTTAGCCTATTTTTAGGAATAGAAAAATCCGAAAATATTAGTTTACATTTTAAAATAAATTTTATGAAAAAATTATTGTTCTTAGTTATTATGTTAGTTTCTTTTTCATTTACTTATGCTCAAGACACTAATAAGAAAAAATTAGTGTATAACCCAAAAAGTCCAACCTATGAGGTGGAAGCTACCTGTGGCAATTGTATGTATAAAATGAAAGGTGATGGCTGCAATTTGGCTATTAAACTAAAAGACAAAAACTACTTTGTGGATGGAACGAATATTGATGATCATGGCGATGCGCATGACACAGAAGGTTTTTGCAATGCCATTAAAAAAGCGAAAGTGCAAGGCAGTATTGTGAATGACAGGTTCGTGGCTACTTATTTCGAATTAATTAAAAAGTAGAACTTAAAATACATATTGCTACCTTTGCGCCTTAGCAGCAAATAGCATAAAAATGATTTACAAAATACTTACAGTAATTGGACTTGCCACTTTTGAAATATATGCTGCAATTCCTGCAGGCTTTGCTTTCAAACTAAATCCAATTGCCATTTTTTCGTACAGTGTTCTAGGAGGTTTAATAGGTGTTTTTGTAGCTGCCTACTTAGGTGATATTATTAAAAAATGGATAAGTACATTCAGAAAAAATAAAGTCGAAAAAGTTGCCAAAGAGCCAGGATTTGCCTTAAAAATTTGGCAGAAATATGGTGTTGTGGGTTTAGGCTTATTGGGTACGATGACTGTTGGCGCTCCTATTAGTATTGGTATTGGCGTAGGCTTTAATGTGCCCACCAACAAAATGGTATTTTGGTGCAGCCTAGGCGTATTATTAAGATGTGCCCTATTTACAGCTATTGGTTATTTTGGGCTTCAATTGATATAAGTGCTTACCTTAGAGACATGCAAGTAACTATCTTACGAATTTTTCGAAAAGTACACAGAACATTGGGGGCATTCTTATTTTTGTTCTTTTTTATTGTTGCCATAACAGGATTAACACTAGGTTGGAAAAAAAACAGTAATGGTTGGATACTTCCAGCCACAATGAAAGGAAGCTCTGCCAATTTAGATACTTGGAAAACCACCAAAGAACTTTTAAAAATTTCAGATAGTGTTTTAATTAATAAAGTAGATAAATCATTAAGCACTGAATTAGATAGAATTGATATCAGAAAAGATAAAGGAGTCGTTAAATTTTTATACGTAGACAATTATTGGGAAATTCAATTAGATGGTCAATCGGGAACTGTTTTACAGATTAGTCAACGCCGATCTGATTTTTTCGAGGATATACATGATGGCTCATTCCTAGATCGTTATTTCAAAACCAATGGAGAGCCAATTAAATTAGTATACACATCCATAATGGGTATCTCATTATTCTTATTTACTGTTACAGGGTTTTGGCTATGGATGGGACCTAAATTCATTAGGAATAAAAAAAGAAAATAGCTGTAACTAATATTTCTATGATGTCTTTAATAGGCAACCTTTTACTTAAACTTACAGATAATATACAGTTAACAATTAGTTAATGTATTCGTAACATACCGATAATAGAGTATTAATATCTTCCATGCTTAAATAAATTTAAAACATGAAGCAATTAAAATTCTTTTATCTATTGTTGATTACAGTCACAATATTTTCTTGCCGTAAAGAAGATGTTTCTGCACCTCTTGAAAACACGCAGAATGAAGATCTTAGTGGTTATACCGAAATAGCCTCTATCAATTTAGGTGGCCTTGGCGCTGCAGAAATTACTGCTTTTGACCCTTCTACAGACAGATTATTCGCAGTAAATAATAGCTACATTTTAAATAAAATTGATGTAATTGATATTAGTAACCCAGCATTAATTAGTGTCATACATTCTATTAGCATGGTACCTTATGGTGGCTATGTAAACAGCGTTGCTGTTAGTAATGGAAAATTAGCTGCTGCCGTTGAGTCAACCGACAAACAAGCTGCAGGTAAAATTGTTGTTTTTAATACATCTACCTACGCCGAAATAAAATCAATTAATGTAGGTTCATTACCTGACATGGTTACATTTACCAATGATGGTAATTATATTATTTCTGCAAATGAAGGCGAACCAAGTGATAACTACGTTAATGACCCTGAAGGAAGCGTTTCTATCATAAAAGTGTCTGACTATTCAGTTAAAACAATTAATTTTTCAACTTTTGAAAATCAGTTAACTGCATTAACTGCAAAAGGTTTTAGAATATTTGGTCCAGGTAAGAATTTTAACAAAGATATCGAACCAGAATACATTACTGTTTCAGATGATAATACAACTGCCTATGTGACTTTACAAGAAAATAATGCCATTGCTGAAATTGACATTGTTTCTGGAATAGTTAAAAAAATAATGCCTTTAGGCTTTAAAGACTATTCATTAGCTGAGAATGCAATTGACGCAAGTGATAAGGATAGCAAAGTAGCATTTACAACATACAATAAGGTATTTGGTATGTATATGCCAGATGCGATTGCTTATTATAATTATAACGGTAAGCCATATTTATTTACTGCAAACGAAGGCGATTCAAGAGAATATACAGCATTTATTGAGATGAAAAGAGCAGCTACTGTAACATTTGATCCTACAAATTTTCCAACAGCAGCCACTTTACAAAAAGATGCTAGTTTAGGTAGACTTAATATTACTACAACATTAGGTGATACGGACGGAGATGGCGATTTTGATGCGTTATATTCATTAGGTGCAAGATCATTTAGTGTATGGGATGCAATTACTGGAGCACAAGTTTTTGATAGTAAAAATGAGTTAGATAAAAAAGCAGATGAATTAAAAATTTATGATGACGGCAGAAGTGATGATAAAGGAGTTGAACCAGAGTCAATTGCTATTGGAAGAGTGGGCAGTAAAACAATAGCTGTTGTTGGAATGGAAAGAGCAGATGCATTTGCCATATATGATATTACAACCCCTACAGCACCCGTTTTTATTAAAATGTATAAAACAGGAGATGCGCCAGAAGGAATTATTTTCATACCTGCTTCTAAAAGTCCAATCAATCAAAGTTTAATAGTAATTAGTAGTGAAAATGATGGATTGGTAAAAATATATAAGAGTACAAAATTATAAAATTCACTTTTCAATTTATTAATAAGCCCTCATAGTTTACTATGGGGGTTTCTTTTTGGGTATAGGAAAAATGGAGTGGCTGCTTTCCTCTAATATTAGTTTTCACAAATTACAGGAAGCAAAGAAATAATTAAAACGCTCTAATGGCGCGAACAAAACGAGGATTAAGCCGGTAAAGTTTTCTTGTACTTTAAGTACTCCTTTTTGGCATCTTTAATAAAGGCCTGCTCTGAACTAGCATGGGTTAACTTATAAGAAACCCTATTTTTATCTACCGTTTTACCCTTAATTTGATTCGGGTAATGTTCAATTGAAAATTTCATTAATTCTACAATTAAAGGAATAGTACTTATTCCCTTTTCAGTTAATGTATATATAAAAACTTTTTTATTAGTAGGATGATTGTTCTTTTCAATTAAGCCATCCAATACTAATTTTTTTAAACGATCGGCTAAAACCCTAGTAGCAATTTTTTCACGATTATCCATTAATTCTTTATAGGTACACTTTTTTAAAAAAAGCATATTTCTAATAATGATAAGTGACCACTTATCTCCTAAGACATCCAAGCCAGTAGCTATGGCACAAATGGATCGAAATTTAGTTTTAAGCATTGGGGGAATATTTTAACGAAGATAATTCAATAAACTGCTTAAGCGTATTCTTGTGGAGGCATTGACATTAATAATTGAGCTATGTTCAATCATTTTACTTTTATTTAAAGTTTAAAAATATAATTATCAATTATTTACACAATTCTATGATAATAGTCATAGCTTAAATAAGCTAATAAATAAATTATAATCTATAGTAGGCTAGGCATAAGTTGGTCTTAATTTGTATCTTCCATCTTGATACTTGCTAAAAGTAAAATAAAAAATCTTCGCCATGAAAATTAGAAACTATTTGCCCTTTTTAATCTTAACATTATTTTATAGCCTTTTAATAAGCTGTACTTCTAGCACCAGTAGTCCAATGGAAGGTTTTATAGATGTTAAAGGCGGTAAGGTTTGGTACCGTATTAATGGTACTGGCAATAAACCTGCACTTCTTTTACTACACGGAGGGCCTGGCTCTTCTAGTTATGGCTTAGAAAATTTAAAGGAATTAAGCAATGACCGCCCTGTAATATTTATTGATCAACTAGGTTGCGGCAGGTCTACAAGAATAACCGATACCTCTTTAATGACTATTGAAAATTATGTAGAACAACTAGAGCAAATTAGAACAGCTTTAAAGCTTGAAAACTTTTACTTATACGGCCACTCTTGGGGCACTATGCTAGGCATTGACTATTATATTAAGTACCCGAAGCATATAAAGTCAATTATTTTTAGCAGCCCTTTATTTAGTACAGAAAACTGGACCAAGGACGCAGATACACTAATTGCTACTCTTCCCGACTCTATTCAAAAAAACATTAGAGTGAACGAAAAAAATAAAACCTATGATAACCCAGCTTATCAAGATGCAGTAACCCTTTATTATAAAAACTTTTTAAGAAGAACTGAAAGAACAAAAGGGCAGGACGATACTGCTAAATTATTTTCAGGTTCTAATGTATATGAATTTATGTGGGGGCCTAGCGAGTTCACAGCTACTGGGAATTTATTAAAGTATGACCGCTTAGCCTTTCTTTCTACTATAAAAGTGCCTACCTTATTAGTAGCCGGTGAATTTGATGAAGCAAGGCCTAGCACCATTCAACATTTTCAAACTATGATTCCAGGCGCCGAATTCAAAATGATTAAAAATGCAGGCCATGCCACGATGCAAGATAATAAAGAAGAATACTTAGCAACACTTGAGACTTTTTTAGATAAAGTAGATAACTTTATGGCTCATAAATGATTGACTAATTAATGGGCTAAATAATTAAGTAAATAAATTATCATGAATTTTCGCAATATTTTATTTTTCATTTTTGCGCTTACTATAAGTTTAAGTGCTAAAGCACAAACTGCATCAACGGGCTTTACCATTATACCCCTAGGTGTAAAAGGCGGTCTAGATGAAGCCAACCTGTCTTCCTATATGGTGGCTGCAAAAGGCTCTAATTATTATATTTGTATAGACGCAGGTACCATTCATGCTGGTTTGCAAAAAGCAGTAGCTAATAAATTTTTTACAGGCCAAAGCGCCGAAGAAGTTCAAAAAAATAATATCAAGGCTTATTTTATTTCACATGCACATTTAGACCATGTGGCAGGTCTCATTTTAAATTCTCCAAATGATAGTCCAAAAAATATTTATGGCTTCAATGCTGTAATTGATATTTTAAAGAACAACTATTTTACAGCTAAAAGTTGGGCCAATTTTGGAAGTGAAGGCGATAAACCTATTTTAAATAAGTATACCTATAACTACTTAACGCCTAGTAAAGAAATTGAAATTCCTACTACCGAATTAAAGGTTACCCCTTATATACTTAGCCATGTAAACCCCTACGAAAGCAGTGCTTTTTTAGTACGTAATAATAATAGCTATTTATTATACCTAGGAGATACAGGTGCCGATGAAATAGAAAAATCGAATCAATTAGAACAATTATGGAAGGCTATTGCAGATAAAGTAATGGCGCATTCACTTAAAGCCATTTTTATTGAAGTGTCTTTTGACAATGCTATGCCGGATAAATCTTTGTATGGTCACCTAACGCCCCGCTTATTAATGCAAGAAATGAAAGTATTAAATAAGCTATCTAATGGCCAACTTCCAAAAGTACCTGTTTATATTACCCATATCAAACCTTGTGTTAGCTGCGAAAGCAACATCAAAAAAGATATAGCCCTATCCAATACAGAGGGGCTTACTATTAGATATGTTGAACAAGGTAAAATCATTAACTTGTATTAAATAAAATCAAACATACTATTATGTCAAACAGTAAAAAAACTATTGAAAACAATTCACGCCGTAACTTTTTATACCAAAGTTCTTTAGCTTCATTAGGCTTAGTGTTCATGGGTAAAAACGCATTAGCTGCCAATTCTTTTTTCCTAGCTAAACTAAACTCTAAAATTAATGGTGTACAAATAGGGGCTATTACTTACTCTTTTAGATCTATGCCAGGCAGTGCAGAACAAATAATTCAATATTGTAAAGAAGCTGGCATTAGTGCCGTTGAATTAATGGGAGACCCTGCCGAAGCCTATGCAGGTAGTCCAGCAGGTTTAATGACAGAAGTATCTCGTGAAAATTTTATGAAGGTAATGGAAGAAAGAAATGCAAAAGCAAGAACTTGGAGAGAGACAGCTTCTATGGATAAATTTGTTGAACTAAGAAAATTATTCAATGATGCAGGTATTACTATTTATGCATATAAACCAGACGCGGCCTTAGGTGTAAAAAGTACCGATGGCGAAATTGATTACGCAATGCGTGCAGCAAAAGCATTAGGAGCCACTTCAGTGAATGTAGAAATACCTACCAATGCAGATCATTCAAAAAGATTAGGTGAGTTTGGATTAAAACATAAAGTATATGTAGGTTATCATGCACATACACAAGCTACAGATACCGTATGGGATTTGGCTTTGAGTCAATCTCCTTACAATGCTATCAACCTTGATTGCGGTCATTATATAGCAGCAGGTGGAGCGAATACCACGGCCACTTTATTAGCTTTTATTGAAAAAAATCACGATCGTATTTCAAGTATGCATATTAAGGATCGTAAGAACAAAGTAAATGGTTCAAAGAATATGCCATGGGGAGAAGGAGATACACCGCTTAAAGAAATTTTAACTTTATTAAAAACTAAAAAATATAAAATACCTGCTTCTATTGAATTAGAATATGATATTCCTGCAGGATCAGACGCAGTAAAAGAAACAAAAAAATGTTTCGAGTATGCTAAAGCTATTTTAGAAGCATAATATATTTAATCATTTTTTATTTAATAACTATTAAAAATTATGAATCAGAATATTTCTAGTAATATTTTTGTACATCATGTATTTTTTTATTTAAAAAATCCTACATCAGTTGCTGATAAAAATAAATTATTAGAGGGTTTGCAAAAATTAGCTACCATTGAATGTATTCGTTTTTCAGATATTGGAACGCCTGCCGCTACTAATAGGTCAGTGATTGAAAGAGACTATACTTATTCTTGGTTATGTATTTTTAATACTGCTGAAGAAGAAATTGTGTATCAAGGACATCCTATTCATGATGAATTTAGAAACAATTACGCCCATTTATGGGAGAAAGTAGTTATTTACGATTCAACCACTAATTAATTACAAATGTGTTTTATAACTAATCATGATTTAATTTATAATATAAATTAAATCATGATTAGTTTCTATTTACCAAAAACGAATATACATAGCAGCTACTAATCCAAGTACTACAATTATCATTGCTAAATTGGCATTGGTCAATTTATATTTAGTCCCGTCTTCTATTAAATCGTTTTCATGTTTTTGACCAGCTTTATCTAATAAACTTACCAGTACAATAGTAATCATGGTAAAGGCAAATACTAATCCCATTTGAATAAGGTAAGGAATTTCAAAACCTCCATGACCATTAGAATAAGCAGTATATAAAATAGTTTCATTACCTACCCAACCCACTATAAATTTATCGAATACAATAGAAAGTATTACTCCAACAATAATGCCTGTGATAGCCGCTTTAGATGTTGCTTTTTTCCAGAAGAAACCCAATAAGAAAACGGGGAAAATAGCAGGTGAAATATAACCTGTATATTTTTGAATAAATTCAAAGCCGCCTTTTCCGCCAATACCTAATGTATCGTTCCAGTTAATGACAATGGCAATGATTAAAGAAATAATAATTATGATACGACCCGTGGTGACTATTTTAGTATCAGAGGCTTCTCTATTAATATATTTTTTATAAATATCTAAAGAATATATTGTAGAAATACTATTGGCCTTGCCTGCTAAAGAAGCTACTATAGCTGCTGTCAAAGCCGCCATGGATAAGCCTTTCAGCCCAACAGGTAAAAACCCTACTACAGAAGAATAGGCATTGTCCTGATTCAAACTACCATTACTTAACATTTCTTGTTGCAAGTCTCCATTTTGATATAAAACATATGCTGCAATACCTGGAAGCACCACTAGTACTGGCATTAATAATTTTAAAAAGGCTGCAAAGAAAATGCCGGTTCTTGCCGTTTTTAAATCGGCGCCTAAGGCTCTTTGTGTAATGTATTGATTACATCCCCAATAATTTAAATTCGCTACCCACATACCTGCTGCCATCATGGCTAGTCCTGGCAAACTTGAATAATCGTCAATTTGTTTTTGTGTAGCACCTGCACCTGGTTTATCAAATATCATATTAAAATGATCTGGTGCTGCTTTTAATAAATGATTAAATCCAGCAATAGCATTAGTACCATAACCAAATTTTTCACCCACTACCGTTAAAGCTATATAAGAAGTGATAAGACCACCCACTGTTAATACTAATACTTGTATTACATCGGTGTAACCAATCACTTTCATACCACCTAATGTAATAAACAAGGCAAATAGCGCAAGGCCTATCATTATTAAATGAAAGTGGGCGCCCCCTGTTAAATTATTAATGGCAATAGCTCCTAAATATAAAATAGAAGTAAGATTTACAAATATGTATAAGAACAACCAAAAGATAGCCATGATCATGGCCACTGTTTCGTTATACCTTGTTTTTAAAAACTGTGGCATGGTGTAAATTCTGTTTTTCAAATACACCGGCATAAAAAATACACCCACCAAGACTAAAGAAACTGCTGCTATCCACTCATAGGCAGAGATAGCCAAACCTAATCTAAACCCATTTCCACTCATGCCTATAAATTGTTCTGCTGAAATATTAGAGGCAATTAAACTTGCTCCAATGGCCCACCAAGTTAGTTGACCTTCTGCTAAAAAGAAATCGGTAGTATTAGCAGTAGCCGTTTGTTTGCGTTTATAAATCCAAAAGCCATAGCTGGCAATTATTAAAAAGTAGAGTATAAAAACAACGTAATCATAGCCTTGTAATCCTTGAGTCATAGCAATTGGTTTTGGTCTTAAAATTAGGTCATTAACTTAAAAAGGCACCCTTTAAAACTATCTTTTTTTCAATACCATGGGGCTCCATTCTAGTGCAGGGCAAGTTTCATGCTCTGTATTGATAGAAATCATAAATAGCTTAATTATCCTTAATTTTATAGCACAATCATATACACTATGAACCCAGCCTTTAGTAAATTCAGTCGTTTAATTAACAACCCTATTTCCTTTGGATTTTTTTTATTTCAAAAATTGCCAGCTGCTTTTTTTGCGGGTTTGAGAATACAATATTATGATGACCAAAAATGTGTAGTGCGTATTCGCTACTCTTGGTTTAGTCAAAACCCTTTTAAATCTATTTATTTCGCAGTAGAAGCGATGGCCGCAGAATTGTGTTCGGGCATGTTGGCATTTGGACAGGTATATATGCGTAATCCAAAGATTAGCATGTTGGTCGTAAAGATGGAAGTAAATTTTATTAAAAAAGCAACCGGCACTGTGCTATTTACTTGCGAAGATGGCGCAGCCATTCAAGCAGCCATTAATGATTCTATCGCAACTGGAGAAGGTAAAACTATTACATGTATGTCTAAAGGAAAAAACTCCGCTAACGAAGTCGTTGCGGAGTTTCTGATCACTTGGAGTTTTAAAGCTAAAACGTCTTAGAGCCATTTGGTTGATAGGCATATCTAAATGTGTAGTAACGTTGCTTGAATAATTTATCATTCACTGATGCAGTAGACGCTAAGGTTACACCACCTTTATAATAATTTAGAATTTCAATTTTTGCATATTTACCATTTGCAGTTCTAATCACTAATACACGACCTGCAATTGGACTTACAAGTGTTGTCAATCCATCATAAGTATACCAAGCTCTTCCACTTCCTAGTGGAATGGCATAAGAAGCTGCAGTTGAATTATCAGTTGCAAAGCTTGAATCGGCTGGAATGGTTTTTAAATCATCAAATAATCCTTTAAAAACAAATGCACCGCCTAATCCTGGACCGCTTGTACCGCTATTCACTAAAATTTTAGTAGAAGAAAAAGCAATATCCCATTTAGTAGTAGCTGCATCTGTTGAAGCAATCACTTTATTATCCACTAAACTGTAATAAGTAGTCGTACCTGCACTTTGAGGTCTACCATCAGCGCCTAATCCTGTTACAGTATCTGCAGCAAGATCATTCACTGTAAGGGTACTCACAGTCACTGGCACAACAATTGTTTCTTCTTTTTTGCTACAAGCAACCAATGCTAATGCTAAGCTTAAGAACAAGGTAAATTTTGTTAGATTTTTTTTCATGATTTTTTTATTTTTTATTTTTTATTTTTTTGTAATTGATACTTAACAGTGGTATAAAAAGTTCTTCCTGGTAAATTAGGCAGGTTAGCGGCGTCGATATAATTGGAGATATTATCTATACCTGCTTGAAGACTAATCCCATTTTTGAATGATTTGCCAGCAGCACTGTTGACAGCAACATAGCCACTAGCAAATACATCACCATTGTCAAAAACTTCATTGCCGTTATTGTTATTCACAGCCCACTTGCTTCTGTAAATGGCTCTTAGATTATAGTAATAACCCTTGGGGGAATTATAATTTACTTTGGCCTGTAGTTTATGCTTGCTGGTATTGGGTAAACCAACATACTCATTCAATTTCATGATCCTGCTATAGCCTTGGCTGTTTTTGGTATAGACTGTACCAGATTTAATATCTGCAATCTGGTCTTTATCACCTGTGCGTAAATACTGATACCCGCCGCTAAGGGACCAATTTGAATTAATGGTATGTTGTCCTTCTAATTCAAATCCAGTCGTGAAGGCGCGTCCAATATTTAAATAACTATAAATTTGAGCGCCTGAGATATAAGTACCTACCTGCTGTGTTTCAATTAAATTTTTGATATCATTTCTAAATAATTGCAAGGACATTGCAGAGCGGGTATTGATTTTCCAATCCCATGTAAAGTGAACACCATTAGAATATTCCGGCTTAAGCGCTTTTAATAAATAATAATTGGGAAATAAATTTCCAATTTGTCCTAATGCCTCTAATTTGGCAATTACTTGTTGTGCTTGTGCAGAACCAAATACACTATAACTTCCAGCAGCTGCATTCGTGAAATCTAAAAACAATTGTCTAAAATCTGGTGCTTTAAAACCCTGGCCAATACTGAATCTAAATTGGTGTTGTGGATTTAACTTGTACAACATTGAAATTTTAGGACTATAGGCAGAAGCAAATTGCCTGTTTTGATCAAATCTTAATCCACCAATCAAAGTAAATTGTTCCGATGGCTTCCACTCCCATTGTGTGAATGCATATTGAATGTCGTTTTGCTTCCTTATTTTTTCACTATCATAACGACTGCTTTTCACACCTTCCCAAACTGCACCAAGTCCAAAGATCGCTTGAATTTTTTTACTAAGATTCCAATCGGTCTGATTTTCTACGCGCTTAAAATTATGATTCAATACATCTCTATAAGGCAGTCCGTTAATAGTTGATAAATTTTGAACTGCATCGTAAGTGGTTGTATAAGTTCTTATACTCGTTTTTAAAGCTTTAGAAAAACGATGATTTAATGTAGCAGCTACATTTACATCTTTAATATTTTCTTTTCCAATTGAGTAAATAGTGACACCATTATTGGCTACTGCAATTTCATTTTGAATTTGCTCATTGGTAAAACGTGTATTCAACAAAAAATTTGTTTTACTTGTTATATCCCATTTAATTTGTTGAGTGGTTGAATATCTATCTATCGGTGTGGTAACGCGACTATTGCTATTGGGTCGAATACTATATCCATCTGTATTATAACTATTTAGAAATCCTTGGTATTGAAAATTCTTGGTTTGTAATTTTGTTTCAAGATTGGCATCTACAGTATTGTAAGTTCCATACCTTAGACCCATTGTCAGTGGCGCACCCGTGCTTGCATCGGTGATAATATTGATTACACCCGCCATGGCTTCGCTACCATATAAACTGGAGGAAGGACCTTTTACAATTTCAATTTTTTTAATATTCCCTAATGCGATTCTATTTAAATCCAATACCCCGGCTGTGCGTCCAACCAAGGGTTCTCCATTGATTAATATAATAGTGTAGTCTGGATTAAGCCCTTGTAATTGAATGCCTGAGCCGAAACCACTAGTCAAGTTGATACCAGTTTGTTCTTTTAAGATATCAGTCAAACGCAAAGACCCATTTTGTTGGATAGTTTTTGCATTGATGATGGTAACAGGAACAGTAAGATTGTTTAATTTTCGCTCTGTTCTGGTAGCTGTAACTACAACACTGTCGCTATTGGCGAATAATGTATCATTGACAAACTTTGCCTGGCCCCATAAGCATTGAGGAATAATAAATAATAATAATAAGGGCTTCTTAGACATCGAGCCGCAAAGCTCGAACTTTGAATACATCCATAGATATAATCGAGATAAAACTTAGTCTAAGAGTAGTGTAATTTTACAATTTTATGACAAATCAATTTTGCTCTAAAATACGCTCAATAGATTTTATTTCAGTGGCCGTTATAAAATATTCATAAAACCTTTTATCATCTTCCTTGCGCACACTACTTATAAGCTGTAATTCAGACTGTGTAATAAATTGATACTTTTCATTAATAGCGTTAATCATATCGCTTCTCACTTTTTTCTGCAGCCCCACATTTTTATCCTTAATGCCCAAAACATGATTAATATCATTAATTTCTACATTCAAGCTTTGTTTAGAATTTTTAAGTAATAAAGAAAGTAAAGCTACTTCAGTACCCACAAAGGCCTGATTGACCGATTTAGACTTTAAAATTTTAAGTTGCGACTGTTCTAATTTCTTATTAACACTTCTATTAAAAAACCAAATAGAAAATCCTAGCAGTATAAATATCAAAACAATGAAAACTATCGCATAAAAATAATTATTATCCAATCCCCAAATAGGAAAATTAACCAGTTCGAATGAATCAGATGAGAATTTTTTGGTAAAAAAGGATTGATTTTCTGGACTAAAACTAAATATAGAATCTTTATATAAAAAAATATCTTGGCTTTGCGCCCTTCTTATAAGAAACTGATTCAGTTCTGAATATTTAGATTTATATATTCTATTTGCAATGAAATTAAAATAATAAGCTTGATCTTGATTTAAATAAATGTACCCACTGTCAAGTGCAAAAAATGAATTGGTAATATTAGTTTCTTCTAATAATTTTTTAGTGTTCGTATGCATCGACCCTAACTTTACCCATTTTTTGGTGACTAAGTCTAAATAATAACTATCATATATTTTTTTGCCCGTAATACTTTCTGGGCTCGCTATTCCTGCATTAACGATAGCTTGAAAGGGTACATATATTCTGCCTTCATTTTTTGAAAACCAATTATGCCCATTAGATATAATTTCATTATTAGCAGGTACAATATCCCATTCCTTGTCTAAAAAATTAAAAGCCCTTAAATGGCCATTCAATTTCCAAAAACCATAACCTCCATAACTATAAATACGTTTGTCCCAAACAAAATTGTTACTCGCTATATTGTAGTTAATATTAATGGTGTTATCGATTCGGCGAAAAGTATAACTAGAATCGACCTTATCTTCTAATTGATAAATAACCCCTGTTTGCGATATAAATAAGTAAAGCTTCTCTTTTGTCTTTATTAGCTCCTGCCCATTCATCTTAAAAATGGTTCCCTCTACAGGAATCATTTCATTTTGCTTGGATAGAAAAACCTTGCATTCAAATTCTTGAAGACTAGTTAGCTTAACTAAAAAGGGATTATTAGTTACAGTAAACTGCTCTGGAAGCTGAATGATAGCTGCATTAGCCCTTATTAAAAATGCTAAGGAGAGAAAAATTGTAAAAATAATTGATTTTGCGTAATTCATTGATTTTCAATTAAAAATTAGGTAAATTACTTATTTATTATATTAGTTCTATAACCTAAATATAGGAAATAACCTATTACGAAACTTAATAGGTAACTCAATCCTATAATAAATTTCTTCAAATTGTATTGTTTTGAGAAGCTTTTGGGGGAAAGCTATGGATTTTATAAGGGAGCCGTGAAAACGGCTCCCTTTTTTTCTGGCCTTATTCATTGGGCCTGAGTTTAACTATTATGTATTTGGTAACAATTTGGTAATATAGGCCTGAGCCCCTTTTGAACCCAAAAGGGGACTTTTGTGAAGCATTTTTCAAACCTATAAAACGCCTAATATGAACTTCAATTCAATCATGAAAATTTTCTTGCCAAAGGATAGAGTTTTCTTCCAATTATTCGAAGAAGTAGCTGAACATGTTCATGAAATGGGCATCAAATTAAAAGAAATGGTTAACGAACCAGATGCCGATATTAGAGCTAATATCTTAGCACAGATTGAAAACCTTGAACATAAGAATGACGATTTAACCCATTCTATTTTTACTGAATTAGGTAGAAACTTTATTACGCCCTTTGATAGAGAAGATATTCACTATTTAGCTTCTTCCCTTGATGATATTGCAGATTATATATATGCATCAGCTAAAAAAATTAATTTTTATAAAGTAAACCCTAACGATACAGGCATACATAAACTAGCAGAATTAATTTTACAAGGTACATTCGAAACTAAAAAAGTGGTATTGGGACTTCGCAATATGAATAATATTAAGGAAATGACTGAAGCCATGATTAAGGTGAATAGCATTGAAAATCAGGCGGATGATATTTTTGACATGAGTATTGAAAGACTATTCGAACAAGAGAACGATTTTAAAGAAGTAATTAAGAAAAGAGAAATATATCAAGTACTTGAAATTGCCACCGATAAAATTGAAGATGTTTCCAATGTAGTTGAATCTATTATTATCAAGTACGCTTAATTTATTCCTTAACTTATTCAAGATGACTTTATTAATTATCATTATAGCACTTGCGCTAATATTTGACTACATCAATGGATTTCATGATGCAGCGAATTCTATTGCTACAGTGGTTTCAACCAAGGTATTAACACCTTTTCAAGCAGTATTATGGGCGGCCTTATTCAACTCAGTAGCCTTCTGGATTTTTAAAGACCACGCAGTTGCCAACTCCATTAGTAAAACCGTCTACAAAGACTTTATTACTTTGCCTGTTATTTTTTCAGGTTTAATGGCTGCCATATTCTGGAACTTACTTACTTGGTGGTATGGTATTCCCTCTTCTTCTTCACATACTTTAATTGGAGGTTTTGCAGGTGCAGCCATTGCGCATGCACTTATGATTAAAGGAATCGATTATTCTTGGGCTAAGATAGTAGACAGTGATACTATCATAAAAACAATTTTATTTATATTCTTAGCGCCTATTATAGGTATCGTCATATCTATTTTTATATCCATCGTAACCATTATGCGCAATTTATGGTGGCGGTTTGCCATTATAATTATTGCCACTGCTGGTACAGTGATAATGTTTGACATGTTTGAGGACACTAAAATTAAAGAAAACGTTCAAAAGTTTTATAGCATAGATAAATACCAAAAAGAAATAGCAACTATTAAAGGCGACCTTAAAAATAATAAAGGTAATACTGAATTGCTAGCTGCCTTGCAATCAAATGAAGAAAAATTAGAAAAGGCAAATGTAAATTACCATCTTTTAGTACCTTATTTATCTGATTTTGATAATTCTTCTGCAGCTTCAATTGCTTCTATTGCAAAAGATAGTGGCTGGTTAAAAAATGTAGCTGTTAGCAAATTAAAAGATGAAGTTAGAAACGCAAACGATTTTTTAGTAGTAGAAGCAAAATCGGCAGAAGATAAAGACGCAAAAGCAATTTATGCTATTGCAAAAGTTAAAACTGAAGAATATAAAGAGCCATTAAAATTATACTTAGAAGGTAATATTAGCTTGGACTCCGCTTTAACAATGGTAAATAGTATTTACCCTATTGCAGATAAAAATATTGAAAAGGTAAAAGCAAAAATTACCAAATTCAATATTGAAAAAACTTTCGGAAGTGAAATTGACAAAGCAGATAATTCAGTAATTGTATACGGTATCATTGGCGCTTCTATTTTATTTATGATTATTTATCTATATGTAGAGAAAATAAAAACGCCTACAGCTCGTACCGTTGCTTATATGTTTAAAAAGTTGCAATTGTTTAGTTCTGCAGCCTTCAGTATTGGACATGGTGGTAATGATGCACAAAAAGTTATGGGTATTATTGGTGCTGCATTAATTGCCAGTGGAAGTATGCAAGACTTTAGTCAACTACCAGATTGGGTTCCAGTTTCTTGTTATTTAGCCATTGGTTTAGGTACCATGAGTGGTGGTTGGAAAATTATAAAAACAATGGGATCTAAAATTACCAAGGTAACTCCACTTGAAGGTGTAGCCGCTGAAACAGCAGGTGCATTCACTTTATTTTTTACAGGTCAAATGGGTATACCTGTTTCAACTACACATACCATTACAGGATCAATTATAGGAGTAGGTGCTACTAAACGTTTAAGTGCTGTAAGATGGGGCGTAACCACCAACTTATTATGGGCATGGGTTTTAACCATTCCAGTAAGTGGAGTATTAGCAGCTATTACCTATTTTATTGTTCATTTTTTTACTAAATAGGTATTTATAATAATTAGAACGAGTAATAATTATTTTTATACATTCTTTTATAATTAGAATGAGTAATTATTAGAATGACTGATGATAATTTTTATTTTTTATACTTTGCAAAAACTATTTCGGTTGTATAGCATGAATTTTAGTTTGTCTTCCATCGATATAGTCAAATCGAGTTCCGCTAAAATAGCCATTCTGCTCTAATGCTACTTTCACTGGCTTGTCCCAACCTACTAATGTATGCGTTGCATTTAATTCAATAGAGTAACAGGTATTGGCTTTCATCGTGTAATCGCCAGAACCTGGTACACCGTTTTGGAAATCCCACATACCAATGGTAGTGCCTGCTGCGTGGCCATGAAAACCAATAGGATGCGTGTATATACTTGGATTTATACCAGCCGCCTTGGCATTGGTTAAAGCTTGCTTTAAAATTTCATTGCCCGATTTGCCCACTGCAAATTCATTGGTTAGAAAATCTTGTAATTGATTTGTTTTCGCAAATGCAGCTTCTAATGCAGCAGGTATTTCTTTTTCTGTAGGTAGTAAAACATAGGCATGCTCTTGTACATCTGAATTTAATCTTAAATAAGTAATTCCAAAATCGACGTGTAAAAAATCGCCTGGTCTAATGACATCATCATTTTCATTGCTTACTCTTCTTTGAATTTCTATAGAAGGTTGAAACCAAGTAATAAGGCCGTTATCACTTAATTTTTGTCTAAACCACCAAACTAAGTCCTGCGTTGTGGTAACATTAGGCTTTACCACTTTATTACTAAAACCTTCCTTAATAATGGCATGCGTAATGTTTAATATGCTTGGATACAATTGCATTTCTTTTTCTGTTCTAGTTTCTAACCAACTTACTCCTAAAGGTTCTGCCGAAACTACCTTTGCTTGCTCGCTTGCAGTTAAGCTTTGCATGAATTCTAGATACTCTGTATGATCTAAGCCATCGGCATGTCCATAATCGGCCGATGTATTAATGGCAATTTTATTTGGGTTTAGCTTTCTCAATAATGTAGTCAAGGCATCCCATTGATTAGGCAAAGCAGCAACATCCCAAGCAGCAGCAATTTCTGTACCCACTGGATACCTGGCTATTGCATACTTTTCAGTAGTATTTTTTTCCTTGTTTCTATAAAAAACCAATATGGTTCTGCGACGCGCTGCTATCCACTCTGCAGGTAGCATGGTTCTCAGTATAGGGTCTTCATTATACTCTCTTGTTATAATTACCCAGCAATCCATATTGGCACGATCCATTAAAGTGGGTAGTAAATTATTAAAACGATCCTTTAATAATTCATTGACAATACTTGCTTGCTCTCGCACTGTTTTCACTTGGGCAGTAGCAGTTATAAAAGGGGCACTTACCAATAAATGTAATGTGAGTAGAAATAGAATTTTACGCATCGGATAAATTTGAATTATGATAAAATAGGTTCAACGAAAAACTGAATAACTAAATTAACTACTAAATTTGCAAATATGGTTTTTTTCAGAAAATTTATGATGGGTATTTTAGTTTTTGCTGTGGCCACTGCAGCTGGACAGGATACAAGCTATACCCAGCTAACCACTATTGTGGTATCAGCCAACAAGTTGAAAGAGAAAAGAATAGAATCGCCTGTGGCCATTTCCATACTATCTCCCAAAACCATTGATGAAACGAAAGCACAAAGAATTGATTTTCTATTGAATAAAGTAAGTGGTGTATACATGCCCACCATTGGTAATGAACAACATATGATGTCCATTAGACAACCTATTTCTTTAAAAGGTCTTTATTTATATTTAGAAGATGGCATGCCCATTAGAACCAGCGGCTTATTTAGTAGCAATGCCCTTATTGAAATGAATAGCAGCAATATTCATAGTATTGAAATTATTAAAGGCCCCGCCTCGGCCCTCTATGGTGCGGAAGCCATCGGAGGCGTGGTGAATATATTAACTACCCCCGTTCCTAGTAAAGCCGAAGCTTTTATAAGTACGCAAATAACGAATACAGGATTTAAAAAATTGGATTTGAGTTGGGGTGCTCCCACTAAAACAGGTGGCTGGATGATTAGTGCTGCTTGGACGGATCAAAAAAATGGTATTACTGAGTACAGCGATTTTAATAAAAAAGCCTTGAGTGTAAAAAGAACTTTTAAAGTCAACGAAAAATTAAAGGGATATCAAAACCTTCAATATATTAATTACTATACACAAATGACAGGCTCTTTAGATAGTATTAAGTTTTTTCAGAAAAATTTTGGCTCACAGCAAAGCTTCACTTTTAGAAAAATTGATGCATTAAGGTTTCGACAAAACCTAGACTATAACTGGAATACGCATTCAAATACGACATTTAATTTTATGTATCGAAACAATACCATGGACCAAAATCCTGCGTATTTAATAGCCTCTACGGCTAATCCTACTAAATTTAAAGGCCAGGTAAATAGTAATCATTTCGATGCCTATGTATTAGACCTTCAACATGTATGGAGCATTCCACGGCTAAGTAGTAAAATAATGTTGGGTGGTTATTGGGATATAACTAATCAAAATTTAATAGCGAACTATATAGATATTCTAAAAGATACCAGCATTGGTAAATTCACAAAATTTACTTACCCAAGCAGGGATTCACTTATTACCAATTACAATACCCAAATTAGTAATAAAGCTTTTTACTTTAATTATATCGCCAATTTGAATAAAGCTATTCGCTTGAACATGACCATGCGCTACGATAATTTTGAATATCTTTTTAACAACCTGCTTCCCATTGGAACGCCTTCTGCCAATAACATTTTTACACAGTTCACCCCTAAATTAGGGCTTACTTATAACCAAAGGTGGTGGGGTGGTTATGTAAATTATAGTAAAGGTTTTGTACCTCCTCAAATAACCGAGATATACAATGCCATTAGAGTACCTTATTTATTACCTCAAAATTTCTCTAATATAGAAATAGGCTCTTGGTATCAAAGTAAAAAACTAAGCGCTGAAATTTCTATTTATTCTTTACAAGGTAAGAATGAAATTATTTCAGTAAGACAAACCGATGGCGTCAACTTAAATCAAAACTCGGGTGCTACAAGCCATATTGGTATTGAATATCAGGTACGCTATCAATTAGCACCTTCTATGGATATTAGCATTGCTGGATCTAATACAAAACATACCTATTTAAATACTCGTATTAAAGGTGTAGATGTAAGTGGTAAAGAAATGAATGCGGCTCCCAACTTATTCAATAATGTATCTTTTAACTGGAAGCCTACTAAACTCATACGCAGTTCGCTTGAATGGATACACCAGTCGGCTTATTATATGGATGAAACCAATACCACTCGTTACCCTGGCTTTAATTTATTGAATGCCAGGTTCGGACTTCAATTGAAGAAATCGGAAATTTGGTTGAATGTATTAAACCTTACCAATACTTATTATTCCACCATGGCTACCAAAAACTTTAGTGTAAAAGGAAGCAGCGCTTACTCTTATTACTTAGGAGAACCAAGAGCTATCACCATTGGTTGGAGATGGTATATTATTGATTAATTCTAATTCTCATACCTCCCATTCCACCACCTCTTTGCATGTCTTCCATAATTTTTTTCATGCTCTCTGCAAATTGCGCACGATTCATTTTATCTCCTTTAGTAGGTTGCTTTAATTCTTTAGCAGCATATTTAGCTGTAAACTCAGTGGCAGTAATAACGTTACCGCCATTATCACTATCTACTTCTAAAATGGCACCTGGTAAACCCGCATAAGCATCAGGACCCACTGATACAGGAATAGACTCTGTATACCAAACCACTAATTCAATTTCTTTTGGTTTTACAGGAGCAGTTGTATCTGTGTTATTTCTATTTCTTCCACCACCAAAACGCATACTCATTTGTTGTGGGACAATCATTGTAGTAGCTTTTTTACAAATAAACTTTGCGATGGTTTTAGTTTCTTCCGATAATTTCCACTTATTAGGTTTTAATGAATCTATGATTAAAAATTCTTTCTCGAATAAAGAACGTGACTCATATTGCATTTGATTGGGAATATCTGTAAAAGTAGCTGTTTCAGGCATTCTGAAATTAAAACGCATTCCCCCTCCACCACCGCCGCTATTAGCGAATGGATCTGGCGCTTCTTCTTCTATTATGCTTTTAAACATACTTGCTTGCTCATTAAATAAAAGTTCAAACTTATCTGTTCTAAATTCAGGAATACGAGCCCTCATTTCAGGATCGGTAATCATTTTATGCATGTTCACTTTTCTTTCAAAAATGAGCTTACCTTCTTTTACTTGAGCAAAAGAATTGGAAATGGCTACTAGGGCTAATGTTAGTAATAAGAATATTTTACGCATATTATTTATTTTAAAAATTTGTATTTAAATAAAGATTTACTAAAGATAATTAATTCATACGAATCATCACATTTCTAGGACCACCGCCACCTAAGCCCGACTTTTGTAAACTATATACAAAGCTTACTAAGAAGTACTGATTAATTACATTGTACTGTTGGTCAACGATTTGATTCTGCGAAACGTTTCTGCTTATACCTGCATTTTTATTCAATAAGTCAAAGGCGCTTACTCTTAATTCTGCTTTTTTATTCTTCATAAAAAACTTAGAGAAGCTGGCATTCCAAATGGGAATAGAATTATTAAAGCCGGCAGCTCTTCCCGAGTTGATGGTGTAGGTGAAGCTTTGATTGAGTAAAAAGTTTTTAGGCAGGTAATTGTTCATCTCGGCACTATACACCCTTGTTAAAAAGTTGGTATTTAAACCTGCGTTAATGGCATTATTGGTTTTGCTATAAGAATATCTAGTAGAAAAATCTATATCAATGACTTCGTCTAATTGAAAGTTATATGATAAAGAGGGTCCCAAAGATTGAGTAACAATGGTATTTAATAAGGAATTTACATAAGATATATTATTACTTACCCCTCCATTGACTCCAAAATTAACTCTTGAATATATTTTCTTTAATCCAAAACCATAGTTCACACTACCATTCACACGATAAGCACCATTCACGTTCACAGGCTTTGATAAAATGACTCTAGTTGGCAATACACTATCATAGTTCACAATAGTATTATTGGTAGAAGAGGCGTTCAAGTTTGCAAAGAAATTACGCCCTGATATAATTTTAGATGAGAAGAAACGCATATTTAAATTATGTACATAACTTCTTTTCAAATCGGGATTACCAATAGTTTGTCTATTGATATTACTTTGATCTAATACGGGTTGTAGCTGCGTCAAGGAAGGTTGATTGGTAGAAGTACGGTAATTAATATTCAAGTTCTTCGTTTGAGAGAAATTATATTGATACGTAGCGGTTGGCAAGATATCCTTAAAGTCTTGATTCAATTTTGTTTTCGCACTAATATTCTCTCCAACTAATAGGGCCTTTTGCAAACTAAAGCCTGTAGAGAAATTATACTTTTTTTGATTGGTTCTAAAATTCAAACCTCCTCCACTATAGGTATACTCGCTATTAAATTCGTTGGTAAGCCTAGTATTTAATTGATCATAGGCATCCGTAGCTGCGTTCTTGTCATATACCTTTCTGCTTGTCTTACCAATACTTTGACTTAAATATGCATTGAATTCAAGTAATGATTTTTTACCCAAGGGCTCGGTATATACTACATTGGCTGAATAGCTAAGGGTATTGCCTTTTCTAATATTTTGTTGATCTAAGATGGAGTCTTTTAACAAGACGCCTCCAGTTCCGTAAATGAATTGATCGGTAAATTGAGCTCCTTTCGCATTAGACTCGTTATAACTATTGGTAATGGTAGAAGAAATGGTACGACCTTTTTTTGCAAACTTTTTTCTTAATAATAAATTACTAGCCGCATTAACTGCATCTGTTACACTAGTAGATGCTGAACGGTTAGCATTGGTTTTAGTTTTAAAAGCGTCTGGTAAAAAAGTTTCCGTAGTATCATAAGACTCAGAACTCCCATTTTGCTTACCTATACTAGGTGTAAACCTATAAGAGAAGGTTTCTGAAACTGTTTGGTCAATTGTGCTACCATAGTTTTGTTGTTGATTTCTAGTAACAGATCTTGAATTGGAGCTTCTATTAAATAAATTACCTGGCGTTAAATTTTGTGTAAATGAATTACTATTATTATTACGCTCCACGTCATTCAATGAAAAATTAGCATTGAAATTTGTTTTTTTATTATTAAATAAATTAGAATAATTACCGCCACCAGAAAACGTGGTAGCCACTCCTTGCGCATTGTTGTCGGTTCCGCCGCCGCCGCCAAAATTAAGTACAATTCCTCCGCCACCACCTGGTCTTCCACCACCACCGCCAGAGAAATTAGCAATATCTCTACTCGAAAACCCTTGTCTATTGGTATTATTAGCCGTTCCTATTAAGGAGTATTGTTCGTCATTGTTTAATCTATTCCAATTGCCTTGTGCATCATACCTACTTGGGGTGCCTGCGCCTCCAGTTAATTTTCCAAAATTGGATTGGTTTCTATCTTTTTTTACTTTTAAATTGATTGCCGTCTCTTCTGTTCCATCATCGATACCTGTAAACATGGCTTGATCCGATTTGCGATCATAGACTTGTATTTTATCAATCGCATCTGCAGGTAAATTCTTGGTGGCCATTTTAGGATCTCCTGTAAAAAATTCTTTCCCATTCACAAATACCTTGGTCACCGTTTTACCATTCACCGTAATACCACCCGATTTATCTACTTCAATGCCTGGCATTTTTTTCAATAAATCTTCAACCACTGCATTGGGTGGTGTTTTAAAGTTTTCTGCATTGAATTCTATAGAGTCGCCATTAATAACTACTGGAGGCCTGCGTGCAGTAACAGTAACTGTTGACATTTTACTTGCATCTTCTAAATAAATATTATTAAGATTTAATACTGGCGTAGTGCCAGTTTTAAAAGCAAACCATTGTTGTTGATAGCCTACATAAGAAATAGATAATAAATATTTTCCAGCGGGTACATTCTTAATATTGAAAAAGCCATCCTCATTGCTTCTAGTAAAACTGACTAAGGAGGAGTCCTGTGAACGTACTAAAGAAATAGTAGCATAAGGCAGGGCTCTTTTAGCGGCACTATCCATAATCGTACCCTCAATTTGAATATTTTGAGCAAAGGATACATAACTCATTAATAATAAGCTTTTTAGTATAAGAAGCCTGAGTACACTGGTTTTTTTCATATTTGTAAAATTACGATTACATTCGTAAAAGGGCCAATTTTAGGCCCATTTTGCTTGGTTTTTATATATATAACTACATTTATTGATAAACGGCAATTCAAAGGCAATTTTGGAGTCAATCTTCTCACCTATTTAGCTAATAATTACCTCTGTTTTGAGTTGGTAATAAATTGGATAAAGTGAAGACGGGTAAACATAAATTAGACCGATCTGAGTGGCTAGATAAAAAACCTATTAAAAATACAAAGGTAGAAGATTAGTCAAAAAATAATGGTAAATTTAAAATACTAAAAAACAATTCTTATGAAAAATTCAAGAAGAAAATTTATACAAAATGCATCGCTTGCTATTATGGGTGCCAGTTTAAAACCAAGCGCTTTATGGTCTAGTACCAATGTGGTGGCTAGTAAAAATTTAATTGGCGTTCAATTGTATTCAGTGCGTGATGACATGTACAAAAAACCAATGGAAACTTTAACTGCATTGTCTAAAATGGGATTTGAATATGTTGAACATGCCAATTATATGAACAGAAAATTCTACGGATGGACAGCTACAGAATTTAAAAAAGTATTGAATGGCTTAGGCATGAAAATGCCTAGTGGTCATACAGTGATGAACAAAAATCATTGGGATAATACCAAAAAGGATTTTACCGATCTTTGGAAGCGCACTGTTGAAGATGCGGCTATTGTAGGACAAGAATATGTTATAAGCCCATCCATAGATGATAAATTAAGAAGTACTTACGATGGGTTAATGCAACAATTGGAGATATTTAATAAGTCGGGTGAATTGTGTAAAGCAAGTGGTATGAAATTTGGATACCATAATCATGATTTTGAATTTAAAGAAAAATTGAATGGTACATTAATGTATGATCTCATCTTACAACATACCGACCCTAATTTAGTAGTACACCAATTAGACTTTGGCAATATGTATGGTACAGGTGCAAGGGGTGCCGAATGGATTTCTAAGTATCCAGGCCGTTTTCAATCATTGCACGTTAAAGATGAAATTAAAGCAGAAAAAGGGGAAATGAATGATGGTTATGAAAGTACTACTTTAGGTGATGGAGTGGTTGATCCTAAAGCCGTAGCATTACTTGCTAAAAAAATTGGAGGAGCACACCATTATATTATTGAACAAGAGTCTTATCAAGGCAAGGCTCCACTAGATTGCGTAAAAATTAATTTAGAAAGAATAAAAACTTGGGGTATCTAATAAACCCTCTTTTTTCAAAAAGCACAAACCCTAAAAGTTTGTGCTTTTTTTTGCTTAAATTGAATTCAATAAATTCTGTAAGTTTTATGAGAAATACTATCTATTCAAATCATATCCAC
This sequence comes from Sediminibacterium sp., assembly GCA_021300455.1. Taxonomy (GTDB): domain Bacteria; phylum Bacteroidota; class Bacteroidia; order Chitinophagales; family Chitinophagaceae; genus Sediminibacterium. Next base: position 31,281 of record JAJTDP010000001.1, read on the forward strand.
TTTATTTTTAAGCGCTTTACTCAAATATCTTTGATTTGTATCCCTATTCTATGTTCTTTCTTCAGCAAGGCACAAAAGTATAGCGCTAGCGAAATAGCAAGATGGGAACAACATGCAAAACAAATTACCATTATAAGAGACGAATGGGGTATTGCCCATGTTTATGGTAAGACCGATGCTGACGCCGTTTTTGGGTTAATGTATGCACAAAGTGAAGAGAATCTGGGTCAAATAGAATTGAACTATTTAGAAATGTTAGGTCGTACTGCTGAAGTAAAAGGCAGTGCAGCTATTTATGAAGACTTAATGATGCGCCTTATTCAAGATAGTATAGATGCCATAAATGATTATAATAAAAGCCCTGTTTGGTTTAAAGCATTACTTCAAGCGCACGCCGATGGACTAAATTATTATTTATACAAACATCCTGAAGTTCAACAAAAGGCCATTCAATATTATAAACCCTGGTATCATTTAATGTGGACAGATGGAAGTGTTTCTCCTACTAAAATAGGTGGCATCAAAAAAGAACAAGTAGCTTCTTTTTATGGACAAATACCAGGTGCCGAAAAATTAGTAGTACAAAATACCGAAGAGCCTTATGCCTTAGAAGAAAAAATACAAAAAGGTTCTAATGGTTTTGCAATAGCGCCTCAGCATAGTAGAAATGGCAATGCCTTATTATATATTAACCCCCATGTGCCTTTTTATTTTAGATCAGAAATGCATATGGTAAGTGAAGAAGGCTTAAATGTTTATGGAGCCGTTACTTGGGGGCAAATGTTTATTTATCAAGGCTTCAATGAACATCTAGGTTTTATGCATACCAGCGGCTATGCCGATGTTGCCGACGTGTATGAAGAAAAAGTAGCTAAAAATAAAACGGGTTGGGTATCACATTATGAACAAGGTCTTCAACCTATTAAACAAAGAAATATTCCTATTCAGTATTTGGAAGAGGGTCAAATAAAAACAAAATCATTCCTTACTTATCGCACATTACATGGCCCCGTGATGGGATCTATAAATGGTAAATGGTTAAGCTTACAAGAAAATAATCGTTCTTTAAATGCCTTAATGGAATGTTGGAGCAGAACCAAGGCTACTAATTTAAAAGAATATCAAACAGCCTTATCCTTACTAGGTAATAATAGTAATAACACAGTCTACGCCGATGCCGATGGCTCTATTGCCTACTGGCATGGCAATTTCATTCCCAAAAGAAATACAAATTATGATTATAGCGTGCCTGTAGATGGTTCTATTAAAGCTACTAATTGGATGGGCGCGCATGCACTAAATGAAATTGTACAAAGTATTAACCCCGCCAATGGTTGGTTACAAAATTGTAATGCCACTCCCTTCACAGTGGCTGGTGCATATAGTCCTAAAGAAAAAGACTATCCTCATTATATGGCACCCGATGGTGAAAATGGACGCGGTATTAACGCAGTTAATTTATTAAGTAAAGTAGATAAAATTTCCTTGGATGAATTAATTCAATTAGGATACAATAAACACTTATCTGCTTTTGATATTTTGCTCCCTTCTTTTATGGCGTATACAAAAACAATCGGTTTAAATGAAAGAGAAAAAAAAGCAATCAACTATTTAGCTAATTGGAATGGGGATGCGGGTATTAGTTCTGTGGCTACTACCATTGCTATTGAATGGGCCAACAATTGGTCTAAAGAAATTCCTCCGGCCACGACAGAAGAAGCCACTACTCAAATTATAAAAAAATATGAGCAGATGGTGAATACTGTTTCGAATGAAAAAAAATTAGCGCTCTTAAATGCGGCATTAGATCAATTAGAAAAAACCTATGGTAATTGGGAAATTCAATGGGGTGATTTAAATAGATACCAAAGAGTGAACCCAGGGGAGAAATTTAATGACAATGCCCCTAGTATAGCAGTGGGACAAACATCTTCTAAATGGGGCTCCCTGCCTGCTTTTGAGAGCAGAAGGTATGATAATACTTTAAAGCGTTATGGTTATTCTGGTAATAGCTTTATTGCAGCAGTAAGTTTTGGAAAAAAAATAGAAGCTAAAACAATTATTACGGGAGGTCAAAGTCGTTTTGCTAGTTCAAATCATTTTACCGATCAGGCTCAAAAATATATTGATGGCGATTTTAAAACTATTCATTTTTATAAAGAAGATGTTTTAGCACATGAAGTCACATCATATAAACCAGGGTTTTCTAAATAATGATCATATAGCTTTGACATAAAGGCAACTTTTACCAAGCCTGCTAAATTTTTAACTTCTAGTTGTTGCATCATTTTTGTACGGTGCCCTTCAATAGTGCGTTTACTATGGCCCACTTCGTACGCTATTTGTTTACTAGAAGCCTCTTCGCAAATGCGAACTAAAATATATTTATCATAAGTATGCAACTGGTGTACTTTCTCTATTAGCTTTATTTTATCCATACGGTTCACCATATTAAATACTTTATTAGCAGTACGATGACAGAAATATATTTTTTGAAGCCTGGCCATTTCAAGTGCTTTGGACCATTCTTGCTTGGAAACATTACGCGCTACTATCACCGATATGCCATTATCTATTAATTGATATAAATGAGCGTCGTCTTGTTCATTATAGACCACCATCACGCCCATTCTGTTTTTAATCTCTTTAATTTGTCTCATAGTGGATGAATTTCCAAAATGAAACATGGCACTGTCTACCACTAAGACCATGGGCAAGGCTTGTTTATTTTTATCATAGGCTATATATCCATTCAATTCCTCTATCGTTTTGATGATATGATAGCCCATTAACTGTGGATTGTCTTTGATAAGTAAGCTAGATCCCATTGCATACACAATTTGTTTATCACAAATGATTACTTGAGTTGGCATCTTTTATAAAATTTAATGTTGTGGCAATTAACTAAATATTATATAACACATTGATATACAAGCAACTATATTATACAAAAGGTGTTTAAATGCATTGTGATTTATCCCAATGAAGTATTTTCGAAATGAGCATGAAGTAGTATGTATTTATAGGCTATAGTAGTTATGAAATTAATGGCTATAATTATTTGTTAGTATTATATATTTTATAACTTCATTGAATATTATACTAACATATACTAACCCTCTAAAACTGCGTTGACAAACATTCGTAACTTATTTTACCCTTTTGTTCCAGTAGGACATTTGAAAGTTTGGGTCTTAGCTCCCGCCTTGGATAATCCAGATCCGAACTTAGCATACTATTATGATTTTAGTCAAAGTATCGAAGAGTATACGCGCGTATTTGAACAATTAGACCTTCCTTGGAAATGGCAGCCGGTTACTTTAGAAAATTATAAAATGATTGTGCAAGAAATTGCACATGAAAGAGAGAAAGGAATTTATTTTCCAGTGGTACTTAATTTGTGTGATGGAGATGAAATTAATGGAGCCCCTGGTGTTTCTGTTATTAAAGCATTAGATGCAAAACAATTAGTGTATACTGGCGCCAATGATTATTTCTACGATATCACTACTTCTAAAATTCCCATGAAAAAAGCCTTTGATTTAGCAGGCGTGGCTACGCCGAAATGGGAGGCTATTAGAGATAATAATATTAATGCTAAAGATATTATTGAAAAATTAGGCAGCCCTTTAATTGTAAAACCTGCTGTCTCTGGTGGAAGCTTAGGGGTGGGCATTGAAAACGTAGTAGAAACTGAACGAGCGTTGAAAACCCAATTAACAAAAATGTTTAAAGGATATAGAGGTTGGAATTTATCTTCAGACGGTATTATAGCAGAGTCCTTTGTGGAAGGACCTGAATACACTGTGATGATAGTGGGAAGCCACACCCATCCTGAGTATGCGAAGATATACCCACCGGTAGAAAGAGTCTTTCATGCCTCCCTTCCTGAAAAAGAAAAGTTTTTATCCTTTGATAGATTATGGGAAATTTATGAAGAAGAAACTCCTATGCCAGAAGATGAAAATTTTTATCAATACCAATTAGGGGATGAATCTATTCAAATGGCTGTTCAAAAAGTTTCTTGGGATGCCTATGTGGCTTGTAATGGAACTGGTTATACAAGAGTGGATGTTCGCATAGATAATAAAACAGGTGAAGCCTATGTCTTAGAAGTGAATGCACAGTGTGGTATTAGTGAAGATGAAAACTTTACTTCTATTGGTGCTATTTTACGTTATGCGAATCAAAGTTTTACAGAATTGGTGATTCATATTATTAACGACGCATTCGCTAGAAGAAAAAAATAAACTTATGCGCCCCCTCCCTACCCTGAATAATCCAGCAAGTTTTACAGATTTAAAAATTTGTGTATTACAACCAGACTACTCCACTTCAGAAGTTGATTATCAATACTACGATCCTAAAAGAGATCTTTCTTCCATTATGCCTGAAGCGCATATCGATCATGTTTTTTTAAATAAGCTTACTACCTATCAACAATTAAAAGAACTCAAAGAAAAAAATTACGATATCTATATTAATTTATGTGAAGGTTATTTAGAATGGAAAGTACCTTCTATAGATGTCATTATGAGTTTGGATTTATTGGGACTACCCTATACAGGACCTAGCGCCAATTTATACGACCCCCCTAAAACTATTATGAAGTATTTGGCCTTCTGCGAAGATGTCAAAACACCAGCCCATATTCATATAGAGTCAGAAGCCGATATAACCCAACTTCCCGGTAATTTACAATTTCCTTTATTTGTAAAACCTGCCAAGGCAGGTGATAGCCTAGGGGTGGACAATGCTTCCAAGGCGGGTAATATTAGCGATTTAGTAACCAAGGTGAAAAGCATACTAGCAGAATTTGGTGCCGCCTTGGTAGAAGAATATATTGATGGCCGTGAATTCACGGTATTAGTCTCAGCCAATGCAGATGGAAAAACTTGTACCAGCTTTGTACCCGTTGAATATATTTTTCCTGAAGGTTTTAGTTTTAAAACCTATTCATTAAAAACTTCTGAGCTGCATCCCACTGCTAATATTCCTGTAACCGATACTAATTTAGCTAACAGATTAAAAAATATTGCCGAGCAAGTTTTTATGTCTTTCAATGGTGTAGGTTATGGAAGAATGGATTTTAGAATGAATGATAAAGGAGAGCTATTTTTTCTAGAAATAAATTTTACTTGTTCTGTGTTTTATGCACAAGGCTATGAAGGTTCTGCAGATTATATTTTACTACACGATAGCGCAGGCCAGCGTGGGTTCTTAGAAAGAATTATTATTGAAGGCATGGCGCGTTATAGAAGAAAAGAAAAAGTATTTAAAATTAAAGGCAACGCTATATCTGGTTATGGCATGTACGCTAAATGGGATTTACCAAAAGGCACTATTTTATTTCAAGGCGAAGAAAAAGCCCAACGCATAGTCACCAAAAAATTTGTGGATGAAAATTGGGATGAAAGAGAAAAATTAAATTTTAGAAGATACGCCTATCCTATAAGTAAGGATGTATATATATTATGGGACTTACAGCCCGAAGAATGGTCTCCTCAAAACCATCACTGCGATGCTAACTGTACTTATGTTGGCTTAAATGTTATTGTGAATAGAGCAGTTCAAAAAGGCGAAGAGCTCACACTAGACTATGGTAGCTTTTTAGATGAAACCATGGAACCTTTTAATTGTAATTGTGGTGCTGCGAATTGTCGCGGCCTTATTAAAGGAATAGCAGGCAATAAAATTTAGCAGCAGCCTAGTATGGCATGGTTTTTTTTATTATATTCATAGTAACGATTGCTTACTTTAAAACTATTTTATGAAAAAACAATTACTTGTACTTGTCTGCCTATTGGCATGCACCCAATTTGCATCAGCACAAAAGAAATTAAACATAGATAGCCTTGCTGGTTTATTGGAAGTATGGGTGAATGTACCTGTGGTGATACCTGGTCAAATGAATACAGACGCGCCTTCCGACGCCACTATTTTATACAATGGAAATGGCCTAGGGGCCTTTCAAAAAAAAGATGGTAGCCCAGCAGGTTGGAAAATAGATGCAGATGGGGCAGTTACCGATATTAAAGGCGCTGGTGATTTAATTACCAAAGAAGCTTTTGGAAGCTGTCAATTACATATTGAATTTAGAGAACCCGCTGAAGTAAAAAGCAGTGGACAAGGAAGAGGTAATAGTGGTGTTTATCTAATGGGTAAATATGAAATTCAAGTATTAGATTCTTATAATAATCCTACTTATTCAAATGGACAAGCGGGAGCTGTGTATAAGCAACATGTTCCTTTAGTGAATGCAAGTCGCAAACCTGGACAGTGGCAGTCTTATGATATAATTTTTACAGCACCCAGGTTTAAAGAGAATGGCGATCTAAAAAGCCCTGCGCGTGTAACTGTTATGCATAATGGTGTACTCATACAAAATAATGTAACTATTTTAGGACCCACCGACTGGGTAATGAAACCTGTTTATAAAAAACATGCTGCTAAATTACCATTAATGCTTCAAGACCATGGAGATGATGGTAATCCAATTAGTTACAGAAATATTTGGATTCGCAACTTATAATTTTATAATTATAGTAATGGGAAAATTTCATCCGCCTGCTTTTATTGAACCTTTCTCTCTTTTTTGGTGGCAATGTATTATCATGGTCATACTTATTATTACAATTGTAGTAAGAGCACCCTTGCATTTTAAAAAAATTGAACCTAAAACTTACGCTAATTTTATTGCCTTATTTTTTGGCATCAATTATATTGTAGAAAATTATTACGTTTATTCAACAGGCTATTGGAACTTGCAACAAAACCTGCCTGTACACTTATGTAGTATTAGTTATTTCTTATGTATAATCACTCTTATTAATTATAGACAGTGGTTGGCTGAATGCCTTTACTATTGGGGTTTGGCGGGTGGTATACAATCTTTACTAACGCCTGAATTTACGGTAGGCATGGAAGGTTATAATTTTTACGCCTACTTTATAGACCATGGTGGTATGCTACTTGTTATTATATATATGATTGTTCATTTGAAATTTGTACCCCGACCAAAATCTTGGTTATGGGTATTAGGCTATACACAATTAGTAGCCATTGGGGTGGCCATTGTAAATTATACGGTAGGTGCAAATTATATGTACTTATCGGCCAAGCCAGAAGTAAGTAATCCACTCGTCATTGGAGAATGGCCTTATTATATTTTAGTATTAGAACTAGTAGTCTTCATTCATTTCTGGATTTTATACCTGCCCTTCGCTAAAAAAAATAAACAAGCTATTAAAGCTCCTCTATCCTCTTAGCTTTATCATCTATCACTAAATCGAAGTTGGGTTTTGTGGGGCCTCCATTAGGGTCGTAGCCTGTTATTAAGTCATGGAACTTACAGCCCCATTTATTGAGTTGTTCTAAAGTTAGGCCTCTTAAATCGCGCTTTGAGCTTTCTCCCCTGCCAGTCCAATAAGTAATATGCCAGCCCTCATCGTATAGTTTATTAATCTTAGCCACATTTTCAAAATTAGGCTCGGCCAACTCATATACTCTTTTATCTGTATAAAAGCAGATGGTTTCATCTATATCAATTAGTGCTTTCTTAGAACCAAACCTTTTAGACTCAATCATTGTTATTTCTTTTAAATATTAACTATTGCAAATTTAGATAGTTTCTATAAATTACACCGTTGAAATTATAATTAAGCCTAAACTTCTTTTCCATGCGTATTCTATTATTCTCTATTTGTATTTTATTACAACAATTCGCTACTGCTCAATTAAGTAATGAGCCCCTTATTCGTACAGATAAAATTACTATTGCTAGAGATACTTACGGCGTGCCGCATATTTTTGCACCCACCGACCCAGAAGTGGCCTATGGCCTGGCTTGGGCACATGCTGAAGACGATTTTACCACCATTCAAACCCTTATTTTAACGGGTAAAGGAAAGCTAGCTTCTTATTTAGGCAAAAATGGCGCTCCCGTTGATTATGTATTTGGTTTATTAAATACAAAGGCCACTGTACTTGCTCAAATAAATAGCCTAGACCCAAAATTAATTTTACTGGTGAAAGGTTATTTAGCAGGCTTGGAAGCTTTTGCCAAAGCGCATCCCGATAAAGTATTAAATAAAAATGTATTTCCTATTACTATTGAAGACTATTTAGCTACAACTGTTTTTTCTGTAGCTGTTTTTTGTGGAGTAGATAGAACCTTACCTAAAATACTCAATGGCTCTATTGCACATTTAAAAGGTATGACTGGAGAAGGTTCTAATACCATTGCTGTGCATTCAAGTAAATCTACCACGGGTGAAAACATGTTGGTGATTAACGCGCATCAACCCATTGAAGGCGCTACTGCTTTTTATGAAGCACATTTACAAAGTGAAGAAGGCTGGAATATTTTAGGAGGTTTATTTCCAGGCGGTCCCTTAATTTTTCATGGTACCACTCCCAATTTAGCATGGGCACATACTGTTAACTTGCAAGATAAAATAGATATCTACCAATTAGAAACCGACAAAGCACATAAAGGACAATATAAAGTAGATGGTGACTGGCTTGCACTTGAAAAAAGAAAAATTAAATTTAATGTCAAAGGCATTCCTTTTCCATTATATAAAACGGCATACAGTTCTATATACGGACCAACCGCTAAAACCCCTGAAGGAAAATATTTTTCAATGCGTTTACCTGCCTTAATGGATGCAGGTGCTTTGCAACAATGGTATGCAATGAATAGGGCTACGAATTTTACTGAATTTAAAACAGCGGTGGCGCAAAACCATTTAGCCATGTTTAATATTATGTATGCCGACAAATACGATACTATATTTTATATCTCTAGTGGTAAAATGCCTTATCGAAATGCAGATACAAGCTACCACTGGAATTCAACGGTGCCGGGCAATACAAGGGCAACGCTATGGACAAAGTTTAAGCCTTTAAACGAGTTTCCTCAATATACCAATCCTAAAAGTGGGTATTTAATTAATATGAACCATTCTCCTTTTCTAGCCACAGCAGAAAGTGAAAATTTAGACCCTAAGAATTTTGATCCTAAAGATGGTTATGAATTATACCACGATAATAGAAGCCGCCGTGCCAAGGATTTAATAGACCCTCTAGAAAAAATTTCCTATGCCGATTTAAAGCGTATCAAATTTGATCGTCAATTGCCATCTACTATTTTATTTCCTTATGGCTTTACGGCAGATACTATGTTTTTAATAGATGAAAATAAATATCCAACACTGTCTCCACTTATTAAAGCTTTAAAGACTTGGGACCACAATACCAATCCTGAAAGTAATGGCGCGCTAATTTATAATTTAGCTTATTATGAAATTCCTAAATTAATGGAGGGAAGAAAGGATGATAAACTAACCACGCAAGAAGCGATTGCTACCTATCAATATATTTATGATTTTTTAATGAAAAATTATAATAGACTAGATGTAAGTTTAGGTGAAATGCAAAGACTTGTAAGAGGTGATGAGAGCTGGCCACAAGGTGGTATGCCCGATGTGCTTGCATCAGTGCAAACTCAACCATATGGTGCAGGGCAAAGAAAAATGAATAGCGGTGATGCCTATATTGAATTTGTTCGTTTTCCTAAAGATGGTAGTTTGCCCTTAATTGAATCAGTGAATACTTTTGGAGCAAGCTCAAATAAAGGGGATGCGCATTATGCCGATCAACGTGAAATGTATCAAGCGCAGCAACTGAAAAAAATGAGCTTAGATAAAAACGAAGTGCTCAAAAATGCGAAGCGTACTTATCATCCTCAGTAAGTATTAGTACATGCACAATAATGAGGTAGTTATTATTTAAATAAATAGTAATCAAGATCAAGTATTACAACAAGATCAAGTATTACAATCTTGCAGTAACAATGCTTCTATCCAAGAAGGCCTTGGTATCGTAAATGACAGATTTATTTGAGCGCTTCAGGCTTGCATAATCTAATGACTTGAAAAAATCATGTGCTACCACAAGTATAATTGCATCATATTTTCGAAGTGCAGTTACTAATTGAATCTTGTGTTTATCTTTCACTTCTAATGCATTAGCATAAGGGTCAAAGGCATCCACCTGCATACCTGCAGCGCTAAGCTGGCTATATATTTCAAAGGCTTTTGAATTTCTAATGTCGGGGCAATTTTCTTTAAAGCTAACCCCCAGTATTAATGCCTTAGCACCTTTAGTTTCAATGCCATTAGCAGTTAATAGCTGCATTAATTTTTCTGTAACAAATGTTCCCATTTGATCGTTCACATTTCTTCCCGATAATATTACTTGCGGATGATAACCTAAACTTGTAGCCTTATGTGCTAAATAATAAGGATCTACTCCAATACAATGCCCGCCTACTAAACCTGGCTTAAAGGGTAAAAAATTCCATTTCGTAGCAGCTGCTTCTAATACCTCATGCGTATCAATGCCCATTCTATCAAATATGAGTGCTAACTCATTCACAAAAGAAATATTTATATCGCGTTGTGCATTTTCAATTGACTTAGCTGCTTCCGCCACTTTTATACTTGATACTTTAAAAGTACCGGCTGTAATAATACTTGCATAAAGTGCATCTACCTTATCAGCTGCTTCTGGTGTAGATCCTGCAGTTAATTTTTTAATAGTAGTTAGTGTATTGACTTTATCCCCCGGATTAATTCTCTCTGGAGAATAGCCCACATAAAAATCTTTATTAAAAACTAAACTACTTTGTTTTTCTAAAACTGGAACACAGTCTTCTTCTGTGCAACCTGGATACACTGTGCTTTCATAAATAACTAAGTCCCCTTTTTTTAAAACCGAGCCTATCATGGCAGTGGCTTCTACTAATGGTTTTAAATTAGGATGCTTATCGGCATCAACTGGTGTAGGAACTGTTACTATAAATATAGTAGCCTCTTTAATAGCAATAAGAGAGCTCGTAAAAGTTAAATGTTTTGCCTTTTTGATTTCTGCCTCTGTGCATTCTAAGGTATGGTCCTTACCATTTTCTAAATCTCTTATCCTTGCTTCATTGATATCAAAACCAATCACAGTATACAGCTTAGCAAAAGCAAGCGCTAATGGTAAGCCAACATAACCCAGGCCTATTATGGCAATGGTGGGTGATATAGTTTGATTTTGAGTCATCTATTTTCAAAGGTAACGGACCCACTAGTGATTACCATAATTTTTTTCACCTGCTGTGATAGCCAGTTTTAATCTATTCTGTGGCGGAGGTAAGGGGCAGGTAGCAAATGCTGTAAAGGCGCAGGGCGGATTATAAGCAATATTAAAATCTATTTCAGTATTACCTAAAGCATCGGGCTTATTAATTTCAATAAAACGACCTGCACCATAAGTGGTTTTTCCTGCGGTTTCATCGGCAAATACAATAAAATATTTAGGACCTCCTTCATCAATTACATCTAATGAATACTCTTTATTATTTATCGTAAATATTAATTTACCAGCAGTTTTTGTTGCAGTAGTTTGACCAAGCACATTGGTAATCATTAAAAAGTTTTGCGAAGGCGCCACCATACTAGCCTTTACACGCCAATTTGCATCAATTGGAAATCGCTCTATACCTTTGAAATTAATTAAAGTCTTTGCTTTTAAATTTCTAAACCTAACCCCCATTTTATCTTCTCTTTTTATAATGGTCCAAGCATAATCCGACCATGACATAGTCATAGCTTGCTCTTCTTTAGAAAACACTTTTATAGGAACCTGCCCAACTACTTGTTGGCCATTTACTTTTATAGTATAATTTTTTTGATTTACCCAAACAACAGAATCGCCTTCATAAATAAATGATCCTAATTCAGCGGGGAATGATGCATTATTGTATCTACAATCACTGCCTTCTTTATTTCCAAAACTGTTTACTCCCTTTTGTAACCAAAAGAGCCCTTCTAAATTTAACCAACCAGTGGGCGTTTTTAAATCTGCAATGCGCGCTTTATGCCAATCATTGACAGATTTAGTATACGTATTTGATTTTTGAGCTTGCGCTAAAAAAAAGAAGTTTAAAAGTAGTAAATTGATTATTATTTTTTTCATCCTTGTTTTGTATTAATAAGTGCCCTAGAGACATTTCTATGTCTCACAAAATTAAGTAATTAACACCTAGAATCACATAAATTTCTTAAATTTAGGCAGTTAAACATAATAGCATGCAACTAAAAAAATTACTTATTGGGATTTTAATCATTGGCATAATATCTTGTAACAAAACGGTTACAACCTTACCCGAAACTGTAGTAAAACCTGTAGTAGATAATACGACTGTAACAAAATTTACTAATGCCGACGTCAATACCTGGATACATGAAAATATGTCGGCCTATTATTTATGGCCTGATAAAATGCCGGCATTAGCCAATACGAATACTAGTAGTAATCCGATGGATTATTTTTATAGTATTTTATATGACTATAAAAACACCGATCGTTTTTCTTGGATTGATAGTAGTTCCGCCAATTTAATAAATCAATTAAATGGTATCAATACTGTTTTAGGTATTAGGGTGAGTCCTTTTTATACCAACGATACAAAAGCAAATGTAGCCTTGGTCTTAGCCTATGTATTAAAAGGAAGTCCTGCTGAGAAAAGTGGATTAAAAAGAGGAGATATTATTTTGTCAATAAATGACCAAGCCCTCACTTCATCAAATTATAATTCAGCATTACAAAATCAAACTTTAAAATTAGGTTTAGGTGATTACAATAATAAAGTATTTAGCAGTTCAGGTAAATCTGTAACCGTTACAAAAGTAGAATTACAAACGAATCCCATTTTAAAAGACACTGTTATTAATTGGGCAGGTAAGAAAGTGGGTTATCTTGCCTACTTACAATTCTTATCTAGTTTCGATGATAGCTTAAGAGCTATATTTAGTAGGTTTAAACAACAAGGGGTGAATGAATTAGTAATTGACCTTCGTTATAATGGAGGTGGCTATGTTTCTAGTTCAGATTTGTTAACCAATTTAATGGTAAAGGATATAGCTAGTAGAGTAGACAAGGTGATGAATAAAAGACAGTATAACGATGCTTATACTAGAGAAGTCATAAAACAATATGGCGCATCAGCCCTTGTCACCAATTTTAAAATGGAGTCTAATAATATTGGTTCCTTAAATAGAGTGTTTTTTCTAACTTCTACTGGCACTGCTTCAGCTAGTGAACTTATCATTAATAATTTAAAACCATTTATGAATGTCGTTTTAATTGGCGAACATACCTATGGTAAAAATGTAGGCTCATTTACAATCACCGATAATACCAAAAGATGGAACTATGGCTTACAGCCTATCACTTTTAAAATATTAAATGCACTTGACCAATCTGATTATGGTTCAGTGAATGGATTTTTACCAGACTATGCGCTTGCAGACGATCTACTTCCTTATAGATTATTAGGCGACCCTAATGAAACTTATTTAAATAAAGCACTCACTATCATTGGCCCCGTAGCTTATAAAACCAATGCCATTGGCAGTATTAAGCCAGTTTCAAGGGCCAATAAACTTCAAGTAGCTTCTATTTCTGACAATCCTGTTCAAGATAAATTGGATATGTTTGACAAGCCCCTAAAACCTAAAAACTAGTTCACAAATAAATAAGTTCTTATGAAAAAGATTCAATTAATACTGCTTTTTGTTTTTACGTTTGTCATTGGCAGTTTTGCGCAAGGTTTTGTAAAAGAAAAACAAGTTATAAAAAGTACCATCCTAAATAAAGAAGTGCATTATTCCATTTTCTTACCTAGCGATTATTATACTAGCGAGCGCGCCTATCCTGTCACTTATTTATTACATGGTTATGGCGATGCCGATGATGGCTGGATTCAGTTTGGTGAAGTGAACCGCTTAGCGGATGATGCCATTAAGGCGGGTAAAATCCCACCTATGATTATTGTAACCCCCGATGGCTTTACAAGTTTTTATATAAATACAGCAGATGGTAAATTAAATTACGAGGACTTTTTTATCAAAGAACTCATTCCGCATATTGAAAAAACATACAAAGTAAAAGCTGAGCGAAAATATAGAGGCATTGCTGGTCTTTCAATGGGTGGATACGGTGCACTAATGTACGCTCTTAAATATCCTAATTTATTTGTAGCGGCTGCACCACTTAGTGCGGCTGTTTGGACAGACAATGATATTATTAATCTTGATGAGGGAATGTTCAATGATTTATTTGGAAATTCAATGGGTAAAAATTTAAAAGGAAAAGACCGCTTAACGCCCGCCTGGTTAAGTAATAGCCCTCTAGCCATTATTGAAAAAAAGACAAAGGAAGAATTAGCTGCAGTGAGCTATTGGATTGATTGTGGTGATGACGATTTTTTAACTATTGGCAATGCGCAATTACATATAGCACTCACTAATAAGAAAGTTCCTCATGAATTTAGAATGAGAGATGGCGCACATAATTGGACCTATTGGAGAACAGGTATTATTGACGCACTAAGTTTTATAGGGGATAGCTTTCATCAAAAATAATTTATGTCAAGCACCATTAAAGTTTTTGTAACAGGGGGTACTTTTGATAAAGAGTACAATGAGTTAAATGGTAGTTTATTTTTTAAAGAAACACATTTACATGAAATGCTACAATTAGGTAGAAGTAAATTAGATCTATCCATTACCACACTTATGATGAAAGATAGCCTAGACTTTATTGAAGCCGACAGACAATTGATTGCTGCGGCCTGTAATGAAATTAAAGAAGAAAAAATTTTAGTTACCCATGGTACTGATACCATGACCCTCACTGCCTCTTATTTAGCAAAGCATTGCAAAGGTAAAACCATCGTACTTACAGGCGCCATGGTACCTTATAAGTTTGGTAGTTCTGATGGATTATTTAATTTAGGAAGCGCCCTCGCCTTTGTGCAAGTACTAAACCCTGGCGTATACATTGCCATCAATGGAAAAATATTTGAAGCAGATAAAGTTCAAAAGAATACCGATAAGGGTGAGTTTGAAGATATTTAATTAGAATTTTAATTTCATTAATTAAGCGCCTTTATTTTAACTGAGTAGTATCTACTCTGGTGGGTGTATCCTTTCCTGCAATAATGGACTGCGCACTTTTTGCAATAGCCTTAATAATCTCATTCATATTATCTATATCCAAAGTTTGAAATTCATCACTAGGTTTATGATAATTAGGTTCGCTATCCATTTTAGAAGTGGAGATAGTATGTGCAGGCACGCCTAAACGCGCAAGGGTAGTGTTGTCTGATCTGTAAAATAAGTTTTGATCCGAATATGGATCTGGATAAAATGTAAAGCCAGAGCCCGCTAAATTCTTTTGTAAAATGGCACCCATATCTGTTTTTTCATAGCCCGTAATATATGCGCTGTTTTTACCCCACTTACTTTCTGTACCAATCATCTCTAAATTAAACATCGCTTTCACTGACATAGGATCGAACTGCTTTGAAAAATACTGCGCGCCAAAACCTCCCACTTCTTCAGCCGTGAAGGCTGCGAAAATTAAAGTACGTTCGTTGTTGTTTAATTTTTTAAAATACTTTGAAAGCATAATCATGGCAGTAGTACCCGCTGCATCATCGTTGGCACCATTATAAATACTATCCCCATTTACCGCTCTTACACTATTAATACCTAAATGATCATAGTGCGCAGAAAAAATTACATATTCATTAGCTAGCGACTTACCTGGGATAACTGCTACTACATTAGAAAGTGTTAGATTTTCAATTTTATTTGTATCCTCTTTTGTAATCTTAGTAGGCATTCTTGAAAAAGTTTGTAAATAAGTGCCGCTATTATTAAAAGTAGCCAACCCCGCTTGCGCAAATTCATTGGCAATAAATGCAGCAGCCTTATCAATGCCTTTACTAAATGTTTTACGGCCTTCTAATTCATCCGAAGCTAAATATTTTTCAATGCGTTCTGTTTCTGCTTTAGAAATTGTACTTAATAAATCTTGACTCCAAGATTTTCCGGCTAGCCCTACCGCAAGTAATAACAAACAAATTTTTAAATGCTTCATAAAATATTTTTAAACAAAGTTTTTACTATAAAGGTATTCAATTAAAGCATGACAAAATAGTCAAAATAGGCCAGTTTTCGTATATTACATAATATAATTAAACCGTATTTATATGAAAAAGCTTATAGGCATTCTAGGTATTGGGCTACTTGTAATACTTACAATAGTACTCGTAAAAACTTTCACGAATAACCCTGGCGCACATCAAAAAAGTACCCCTTTAGAAGCTATACCTTCCAATGCCATTGCACATATGTCTGAAGCCATTCAAATTCAAACCGAAACACCTAATGATGCTTATGAATTTGATACGGCTACCTTTTTTGCCTATCGAAAATTTATGGAAAAGTCTTATCCACTCATTCATAAAAATTTACCTAGAACTATTATAGATAGCTTTAATTATATCTACGAATGGAAAGGAACGGATACAAGTTTACTTCCCATGGTATTAATGGCGCATTACGATGTAGTGCCGGTGGAAGCTTCTGCTGTTAAATTATGGCATGCGGTTCCTTATGGGGGTGAAGTAAAAGAAGGTTATATATGGGGAAGAGGGGTGCTAGATGATAAATCGAGTATGATTGGTATTCTAGAAGCTGCCGAAACTCAATTAGCTAAAGGCTTTCAGCCAAAACAAACTATATTATTATGTTTTGGTGCGGATGAAGAGTCAAGTGGCAAAGGAGCTACTGCCATGGTGAAATATTTTAAATCACTTAATAAAAGATTTGATTTAGTAGTAGATGAAGGAGGGGAGATTTCTACAGAAGATATGAAAGATGTTAAAAGACCTATTGCCTCCATTGGTGTGGGTGAGAAAGGGTATGTCACTTTAATTTTGACCGCACAAAAAGAAGGGGGTCATTCTTCTATTCCAGGAAAAACGACTGTCATTGATATTTTGAGTAAGGGGCTTTATAAATTAAGAGAAAATCAAATGCCTGGAAAAATAATTCCTCCTATTAAAGCCTACTTAGAAAGAGTGAGTGGCAACACCGATAATTTTTGGAAAAAAATGATGCTTTCTAATATGTGGTTATTCGAAAGTCAAGTCATCAATAATTTATCAGAAGCGCCTTCTACCAATGCCTTAGTAAGAACCACTATTGTACCTACTGTATTTAATAGTGGTGTAAGAGATAATGTCATTCCAACATTTGCCACAGCCTTTGTAAATAGCAGAATTTTACCTGGAGAAACGCAGCAAGATGTATACAATTATGTAGAAAAAGCAATTAATGATACAAACATTAAAATTACCTACTATAAAAATTATAGCACTATGCCTTCTCCTACAACCGATATTAATAGTAAGGCCTTTAAAAGAGTAGAGCAGGTAATCAATGCTATAGTGGATGATGTAATTGTGGCTCCTATGTTAATGGTAGGTGCTACCGATTCTAGAAACTACAGAGAGATAAGCGATGGGGTTATTAATTTCACACCTATTACCAATGCTAAAGGTTATCATGGTATTGATGAAAGATTATTAGTCACTGATTTTCAAAAATGTATAAATTTTTATACTTTATTAATTCAGGGCTCTAAGTAAAATTATACAGTAGTTTTTTTAATAACACTACCCTTCCATCCAAAATAGGCTACTACGGCGAAAGCAATTAGTGGCACTATATATCCCATTTGTATATTACCTGTGGCATCGCTAATTAATCCAAAAATACGAGGCAAAATAGCGCCTCCTACAATAGACATAACGATTAAACTACTAGCCATTTCGGTATCTGGACCTAGTTGCTGTATACCTAAGGAAAAAATAGTGGGAAACATTATTGACATAAAAAAGCAAATACCTATTATGGCATAAATAGTCATCATGCCTTTGCCAAAAATAGCTACTAGGCATAATAGTACACAAACGATTGCAAAAGAAGTTAATAAATGACGAGGCGTAAAATACTTCATTAAGGCAGTGCCTAAAAAGCGGCCTACTAAAAAAGCAAGGCCCCCCATACTTAAATAATCGGCAGCTTGTAATTCAGAAATTTGCGCCGACGCTGTGGCATATAAAATAAATAAACTAAGCACACATACCTGAGCACCCACATAAAAAAATTGTGCTACCACGGCCCAGCTTAAATGGGAATGTCTAAATGTTTTTAAAATAGTTGTATTTTGATTAGCCGCATTTTTTTCTCTTATATCGGGTAGCTTAATTTTAAAAAACAAAAAAGCGATACATAAAAGAATAATTCCTAAAATTGTATAAGGTGTTTTAACTGTATAGGCTTCTGCTGCTAGGGCTGCTTTTTGAGCAGCAGCTGTCATGCTACCTAATTGCTCTTCCGTATAGCCCTTGGTTAAAATTATTCTTGCACCAATAGCAGGAGCTAAGGCTGCAGCCAATCCATTGAAGGATTGAGCTAGGTTTAGTCTTTGGGTAGAGGTACTGGGGTCGCCTAATGAAGAGGCATAAGGGTTAGCAGCAGTTTCTAAAATAGTTAAGCCACAGGCAATTACAAATAAAGCAAATAAGAAATAATTATAAGATTGGTTATTAGCAGCCGGTACAAATAAAAATGAACCTATCGCAAATAATAATAGCCCTGCAATGATGCCCGTTTTATAGCCCCATCTTTTCATTATATAGCCAGCAGGCAAGGCCATAAAAAAGTAGGCTAGAAAAACTGAAGAATCAACAAGGGTAGATTGAGTGGTGGTAAGGGTAAATGATTTTTTTAAATGCGGAATTAAAATAGGATCTAAATTATGTGCAAAGCCCCATAAAAAAAACAAGCAAGTAATTAATATAAAAGGTATTAGGGCTGATTTAGTTTTTTGCATAACACATAAATTATATTTAAATATAATCTATCCAAAACATTTAAGCAAAAATTAGCTAAGAGAATAGCATTAAAAGAGGCCAAAGGCTTAGTTTTGATGAAGTTTCAAATAAGATTACAATCCAATTCAAACAGAACAAAGGTTAATAAAACCTATAGCCTTGCAAATAAAAACATATGAAAAAATTATTATTAAGTATTACTTGTCTATTTCTGAGTCTTATGATTTTCGCTACTTTGCCTAATACATCTAGTTCAAATATTGAAAAAACTATTTCCAAATATACAAAAGAGCCAGCACGCGATTATTACTTAATTCAAATATACCATTGTAGTACAGCAAAGCAAATTGAAAATATAGATTTGTATTTGAAAAAAACTTTTCTTCCTTATTTACATCAAAATGGTATTGAAAAAGTAGGTGTATTTGCGCCTCTTGAAAATGATACCGCTTCTGATAAAAGATTATATGTATGGGTGCCATTTAAAAATATTCAAAAATTAGAAGAGCTTGATCAAAAAATAGAAGCATTAGACCCTATGGGAAGTGCCGCTATTATACATTTAGAAAATGCAGATGGTAGTTTACCTTATACTAGAATTGAAAAAATTATATCTAAAGCCTTTAAGTTTCAGCCTCAATATGAAACAAAATTGACGCTTACTAAATCAAG
Source organism: Sediminibacterium sp. (assembly GCA_021300455.1). GTDB lineage: Bacteria > Bacteroidota > Bacteroidia > Chitinophagales > Chitinophagaceae > Sediminibacterium. The sequence continues at coordinate 50,755 of JAJTDP010000001.1, forward strand.
TAGCCGCATTTATGAATATAGAAGTTATGAAAGTCCTACAGAAAATTTACATTTAAGAAAAGTACATATGTTTAATGAAGGCGGAGAAGTAACGCTATTTGCACAACTTAATTTTAATGCTATTTTTTATTCAAAAGTAATTGCAGGTAGCAACATGCCGAATTTAATATACATGACCAGCTTTAATAGTATGGAAGACCGCAACGCACATTGGGATAGATTTGACGAGGCTCCACTATGGAAAAAGATTTCAGCAGCACCTGAATATTTAAATTCAGTCAATAGAAATGAAACTGTTCTTATGAGTGCCCGTGATTATGCCGACTTCTAGTCGACTAATTTTATTATTATAAAAGCAGGGTTTTGGGTATAGAGTAGTCGGTAGTTTTAAATTTTCCCGATTCTTTTAATTCCTTATACCCTCCTTTAATATCAATTAAATGTTCAAAGCCGCGCGCTTTTAAAATAGAAATGAATATCATAGACCTATATCCACCTGCACAGTGCACATAATAAGTTTGATTTTTATCAATAGCCGCCATACTATCATTGATAAAATCTAAGGGTGCATTTTGTACACCTACAATATGTTCGCTACTATATTCAGAGGCTTTACGCACATCTATAATTTTTATGCTGCTGTCTTTGGCTTTTAAAGCAGCTATTGCCTCCGCATCCATAGAAATAATATGATCAATTTCTTTACCGGATTTTTCCCAGGCTTCAAATCCATTTTCTAAAAAACCAATGGTATAGTCATAGCCTACACGCGCTAGTCTAGTAATGACTTCAGCTTCTCTTCCTTTTTCTGCCACTAATAAAATTTCTTGTTTGATGTCGGGAATCATGGCGCCTACCCAAGGTGCAAAACTTCCATCAATGCCAATATTAATTGAATTAGGAATAAAGCCTTTTGCAAATTTTTGTGGGTCTCTTGTATCTAATATAAGGGCGCCCGTTTCATTAGCCGCTGTTTCAAAGGCCGCAGGACTCATCGCATGCTGTCCTCTCTCAAGTACTTTATCAATACTATCATAGCCTTGAATATTCATCATTACATTCAATGGAAAATAACCTGGAGGCGCTACTAAGCCATCTAAAACTGCTGTTACAAATTCTTCTTTAGTCATGTCAGCCGCTAATGCATAATTCGTTTGCTTTTGATTGCCCAAGGTGTCCTGTGTTTCTTTGCTCATTTTTTTACCACAAGCACTACCCGCTCCATGTGCAGGATAAATAACTATATCATCTGATAAAGTCATTATTTTATTTCTTAAAGAATCATATAAATAACCCGCTAAAATTTCTTGGGTTAAATCGGCTTTTATTTTTTGCGCTAAATCGGGTCTGCCCACATCTCCAATAAATAAAGTATCTCCGCTAAATAAAGCCACTTGCTTACCCAATTCATTGATTAATAAATAACAAGTACTTTCCATGGTATGACCAGGTGTATGCAAAACCTTAATAGTAAGTTTCCCTAATTTAATTTCTTCTCCGTCCTTCGCACTATGAAAATCAAATGAAGGGGCAGCATTAGGACCATATACTATAGTAGCGCCCGTTTTTTTGGCAAGGTCTAAATGTCCTGAAACAAAATCGGCATGAAAATGGGTCTCTAAAACATATTTTATTTTGGCTTTATCTACTTGTGCTAAACAGCCTGTATATATTTGTTCTAGTTTCATAAATGATCTTTTTGAGTTTGAGCTCAAAGTTGCATCATAAAATTAGATAATACGGTGATAAAAATCACTTTTAGTGTAGAAAATATTAATTCTGCCTAAGTGACAAAAGGTACTTAAATTGTAAAACCTTTTAAGGAGTTTTACTTAAAATAAAATACATGGAGCTCATTGGTTACTTAGCATCAATACTTATAGGGGTTTCATTAGGCCTTATTGGAAGTGGGGGCTCTATTCTAACCGTGCCTTTGTTAGTATACCTTTTTCAAGTTTCCCCTTTACTCGCCACCACTTATTCATTAGCCATTGTGGGGTTAAGTAGTATTGCAGGCGTCATTTCAAGATTAAAACAAAGACTGGTTGACTTTAAAACCATTTTCATTTTTGGCATCCCCTCTATCATTGGCGTTTTTAGTTCCAGAAAGTTTTTATTACCCGCTATTCCGGAGCAAATATATGGGGGAGCTCATTTCATGCTCACCAAAAGCCATTTTATAATGTTGTTTTTTGCAATACTTATGTTTATTGCTGCATTATCCATGATACTTGGGAAAAATAAAGAAGAAGAAGAAGAGGCATTGCCTATTTATGGTTTCACGCTCATGCTGGTAGGTTTTGCGGAAGGATTACTTACAGGAATTGTAGGTGCGGGGGGAGGTTTTTTAATTATACCAGCACTGGTGATACTTGCAAAACTTTCCATGAAAAAAGCCATTGCTACTTCCTTAGTTATTATTAGTATAAAATCATTGGTAGGTTTTTCCGGAGACCTTTTGAATACTGCTGTTGATTGGAGTTTTTTATCTAAAATTATTTTATTAGCAACACTTGGAATTATAACGGGTAATTATTTAAATAAAAAAATAGATGGCGCTAAGCTTAAAAAAGGATTTGGCTATTTTGTACTAGCCATGTCCTTGATCATTTTTATAGAACAGTTTTTCTTTTCTAATTTGATAAAGTAAATATTTTTTTCATCAGTACCCATTTCTCTCCGGGCCCAGCAGTGGGCAAGGCCTGCTGGTATTCCCACATTAGTTTTTCCCATTGCATCACCATTTCATTTTTAGCATCCATGGCTGCTTTTTTCTCAAAGCTAAAATCATCGCCGGCTTCAATTATCATAAATAAACGATTCGCTACTCTATAAATTTCTAAGGCTTTTATATCTGCTTCTTTAATGGAAGTAATAATTTCTGGCCAAACAGAGGCATGATACTCTTCATAAGCTGCTATTAATTTTGGGTCATCTTTTAAATCTAGTGCCAAACAAAATCTAGTCATATTATTACAATTCATTTTTTCAATTAACTATTCCCATACACAAAGGCTTGCATCACACGCATTGACTGCAGTGCATCTTCAGCACTACAAGGGTTTTCACCTACTCCATTTAAATAGCCCACTATTTTTTCAATAAAATTTTGTTGATTATGTTTAGGGGGTTCGAAATGTATTTGTTCTTCTTTGTCACCTGTGGTTAATGTAATGGTATGTCCAAAAACAGGAAATGAAATTTTTCCCATACTGCCTGTAATTTCAAAAATATCTGTCTCTTCTCCTTTGTCAACACAAAAACACCAGTCTCCTTTAAATTGAATACCGTTCTCTAATTCTATTTCACCAGTAACTGTATCTTCTGCTTTGTATAAATTGGCTTTATTAAATGATTGTCCTTGATACGATTTTGCTTTGCCAAAAAAATAAAATACAAGATCTAATTGATGTGGCGCTAAATCATAAAAATAGCCACCTCCTGATAAACTTGGATCAATTCTCCAATTTTCAACAGGATCTAAAAGGCCGCTATCATATTTTAACATCTCAATACGAACACTAATAATATCTCCAATGGCCTTAGTATCTATTAATTTTTTTACTTCTAAAAATAAGGGAAGCGCTCTTCTATAATGTGCAATCACTAGGGGAACGCCCGTTTGTTTTGAATAAGCGCCCATTCGTTCACAGGCTGCCACATCAAGCCCCATGGGCTTTTCAACATAAACAGGTTTGCCTGCTTGCATAGCCGCTATGGCATAGGCTTCATGAAATTTAGGAGGCGTGGCAATATAGACTGCATCCAATCTCTACGCATCACAGCTATTAATTTCGAATGAGGTGCTTTATTAAAAGCAGGGCCGCTTTTCACTTCCGCAACGGAACCACAACCAATCATACCCCAACGAATTGTTTTCATACATACAATTTACACTTAATTCTTAAAAAAGGGCAGTGTAGATACACCGCCCGGAATTAACGATTGCTTGCTATAAAACCAGAAAGTCGTCATAGATGGGATCGAACCATCGTTAAGGGTTTTGCTGACCCTTGCCTCGCCACTCGGCCAAATGACTATGGGCAAATATACATAAAATTTGCATAAGTCTACTATTTTTATAGACTTTTATATTATTGAGTATGTTCAATGGCTATTTTAAGGGCTATTATATATAAGTATAGAATGAAAAAATAATTATATTTAACATAGGCCTTATTTTTTAAACCTTAAACGATTTGCATATGAACAGCCGACGTATTTTTTTAAAAAATGCAGCATTAACTTATGGAGCCTTGATGAGTTCCAATTTATTTGCGAGCAGCAGTATATTTAATACCGATACCTTAAGAGTAGCCACCATTGGTGTTAATGGAATGGGATGGGCGAATACGCTTGGCGCCCTTTCTGTAAAAAATGTAGAAGTAGTGGCCTTATGTGATGTTGATGAATCGGTTTTAAATAAAAGAAAGGCTGAATTATTAGTAAAGCAACCAGGTGTTCAAAAAATAGATACCTATAGCGATTACAGAAAAATGTTGGAAAGAAAAGATATTGATATTGTCATTGTAGGTACACCCGATCATTGGCATGCGCTACAAATGATTGACGCTTGCGCTGCAGGTAAACATGTATACGTAGAAAAACCAGCAGGTAATTCTATTGGAGAATGTAACACTATGATTGCTGCTAAAAACAGATACAATCGTATGGTGCAAGTAGGTCAATGGCAAAGAAGTCAAAAACATTTTAGAGATGCATTAGATGTTGTGCATTCAGGACAACTTGGTAATATTCGTACCACTAAGGTTTGGTGTTATCAAGGTTGGATGCGCCCTCAACCTATAGTGCCTAATAGCGCCGTGCCAGCAGGAGTGGATTATAAAACATGGATTGGACCCGCTCCTATGCGTGATTTTAATGCAAGTAGATTTCATTTTCATTTTAGATGGTTCTGGGATTATGCCGGAGGACTGATGACCGATTGGGGTGTGCATTTATTAGACTATGCTATTCAAGGTATGAAGGCAGGCAATCCAAAAAGTGTAAGTGCACTTGGAGGAAAATTTGCTTATCCAGAACTAGCCGAAGAAACACCGGATACCTTAACTACGCTTTACGAGTTTGATAAATTTAATTTAGTATGGGATTCTGCCATGGGCATTGACAATGGTTCTTATGGTCGTGATCATGGTATTGCTTTTATAGGAAATAACGGAACACTTATTTTAGATAGAGGTGGTTGGGAAGTGATTGAAGAAAGACAATCAAAAAATAAAGTAGCTATTGCACTTCATAAAAGTGAGGACAACGGTGTGAACTTACATTGGTTAAACTTTATAGATGCCATTAGAAATAATACACCAGGCAGTTTACATTGCCCTATTGAAGAAGGAGCGCATATTGCCACCATTGCACAAATGGGCAATATTGCTTATCGTTCGGGACAAAAAGTAAATTGGGATGAAAGTAAAAATTTATTTACCGATGATGCAATCAATAAAGAATATTTTACAAAAGCCTATCATAACGGATACAGCCTTCCTAAAATTTAAAATTAGTTATTCAATATACAGTTATGGCAAATAGACGCAATTTTATACAACACTTAGGCCTGATGGCGGGTGCCTTTTCAGCCAACAGTTTATTCAACCAAGCGCATGCTGCTGAATTTGCGCATATGAATTTGCAAAAAAAAATGTTCAGCCCTAAGGAGATAGCCATGGATGAAGACTATTGGTCGGTGATTCAACAAGGCTATACTGTAAGTCCTTCTCTTATTAATTTAAATAATGGAGGCGTAAGTCCAAGTCCAAGAATAGTGCAAGAAGCGGTAGAAAGTTTTAATAAAATGACCAACGAAGGCCCTTCTTATTTTATGTGGCGTATACTAGATCAAGGTAGAGAACCATTGAGGTATAAACTAGCACAACTTGCTGGATGCGATCCTGAAGAAATTGCCATTAATAGAAATTCAACAGAGGCTTTGAATACCGTTATTTTCGGATTAAATTTAAAAGCAGGTGATGAAGTCATTGGCACCAAGCAAGACTATCCCAATATGATTAACGCTTGGAGACAGAGAGCTTCTAGAGAAGATATTGTATATACACAACTTAGTTTTAAGTACCCCATTGAAAATGAGGAAGAAATTGTAGCTGCTTTTGAAAAAGCCATTACCCCTAAAACAAAAATATTTCAT
>JAJTDP010000002.1 GCA_021300455.1 Sediminibacterium sp.
ATTATACTTTGTACAACCTTCTGAGGCTATTGCTTCTGGAAGTACAATTTCATAAAAAAGTCCTGCAATTGAATGCGGGACTTTTTTTTGTAAATCATTATAGGTTAAAATAAAATAAGAAAATATACCTGTTCCAATTTATTTTAAACAGAATTATAAGTATAAAAAAAGCCCTTCGAATTTCGAGGGGCTTTTTTTATAAGTCATTAGATAAAGATTTTCGAACCCTTATATTTTATAAAGGGTGAGAAAATTATATACATTCTTTCAATTCCTTCTCTGTATAAGCTAACCCATGTTGTTTTAATACCTCATCTGGAACACCCGCCCACATATTAGGCACGTTACCCATATAGCCTAAGTCTTTCACACCAATTTCTGCAGTGTAAAAACCAGTGGTTACTAAGTCTCTAATTTTATTAAAAAAGCTCACGCCTTGTGCTAGTGCTGGTGCTGCTTTTTCAGGATAAGCAATCTCATCTACGATACCTATTTGCTCTTTGCTAGAACATTCTGTAAAGGCTTTTGAATGTTTTTTATAACTATGAAGGTCTAACCACTTTAAACCACCACGCATTGGTACTTGATGATCAGGCATATCTTTTACAATAAACTCGATAAACTCAGGCACTTTGGCATCGGTAGCAGAACCACTTACTGCGTCTTTTGGAATAATTATATCAGATAGCAAAGTAATAGTGGCCATTTCATGTTCAGTAAAAAAATTAGGCTCTGCTTTTACTTTTACTAAATAGTCTTTTTCTTCCTGCATACGGTCGTCCATATTCACTTCAGCTACTGTAGTGGCTGAACTTTTACAAGCTTCTACTAGCACAGCTGTTGAAACTGTACCTAATATCATCGCTTTGATGGATTTTCTTCTGTCCATAATATTATATATTTTGTTAGTTTATTTTTTTCTTTGCTTAAATTTAAAATAAAGCAAAGAAAAAATTTATTTTATTTTATTTAAAAACAAAATTATATATTTTGTTTTTGTAACTGATCTAATACATATTCTGAAGTACGCATAGACAATGCTAAAATAGTCCATGTAATATTTTTATCTGCTTGAGAAGTAAATACCGATCCATCAACGCAGAATAAATTCTTACAATCAAAAGCTTGTCCAAATGCATTCAATGGAGCTGATTTTTTATCGGCACCCATACGCACTGTTCCCGCTTCATGAATAATATTTCCTGGATTAGATAAACCGTATTTATTACTTGCATCATCTTGATCGCCCCAAGTAATTACGGCACCCATCTCATGCATAATTTCACGGAAGGTTTCTTTCATGTGTTTTGCTTGCTTCACTTCATACTCAGAATTCTTACAATCAAATTTCAACACAGGAATACCATATTTATCTACTACATTAGGATCAATGCTACATTTGTTATCAAAGCGTGGCACTCCTTCACCGCGTCCACCCATACCCACATTGGCACCATAAAAGAAACGAACATCTTCTTTTAATGACTCACCATATCCACCCGCTTCCTTGGTTCTACCATTTACTTGAAACTTACCATTCATGCCTTGCATACCCATTCCAAAACCATAACCAGGTTGGCTCATACCTCCCCAATATTCAATATGGTAACCACGAGGGAAGTCTAGTTTTTTATTGTCTAACCACCATGGAGTATACACGTGCATACCACCCACTCCGTCTTCATTGTAACGCTTACGTCCAAATAAAGCAGGTATCACACCACCCATTGCAGCACCTGTTGAATCGTGTAAATAATGTCCTACCACTCCAGAGCTATTCGCTAAACCATTAGGATGTTTTGTTGATTTTGAGTTCAATAACAAACGAGCAGTTTCACAAGTACTTGCTCCAAGTATAACCACCTTGGCATTAATTTGATATTCTTGATTGTCAAATTTATTGACATAAGAAACACCTGTTGCTTTTCCTTCATTGTCTGTCATGACTTCACGTGCCATGGCTCCAGTGATTAAATCTACGTTGCCAGTTAAAATTGCTGGTCGAACTAAAACAGAAGAAGAAGAAAAGTCGCCGTATACTTTACAAGAACGATTACATTGGCCGCAATAAAAACAAGCCCCACGTTCGTCGTTAATTTTTTTAGTTAAAATAGATAGACGAGAAGGGATCACAGGAATATTAATACCTGTAGCTGCTTTTTTAAACATTAATTCATGTAAACGAGGTTTTGGAGGAGGTAAGAAAATTCCATCAGGATCATTTTCACGTCCTTCATTGGTTCCGTATACGCCAATTAATCTATCAATTTTATCATAGTAAGGTTTGATGTCCTCGTAGCCAATTGGCCAGTCGTCCCCTAAACCATCAATACTTTTTCTTTTGAAATCTTTTGGTCCAAAACGAAGTGAGATACGGCCCCAATGGTTCGTACGACCTCCTACCATTCTAGCTCTCCACCACTCAAACTTATCACTACCTGGAGTTTGTGTATAAGGTTCTCCATCAATTTCCCAACCCCAGAAAGAGGCATCGAAATCACCGAAGGGTCTCATTTTTGTACTGGCTCCACGGCGAGGTGATTCCCAAGGATTTTTTAATTGAGAAGAATTTTTAGCAGGATCAAATTCTGGACCTGCTTCTAATAAACAAACTTTTAATCCCGCTTTCGATAATACATAGGCAGCCATTCCACCACCGGCACCTGAACCCACAATGACTGCATCGTATTTTTTGGGAGAAACTTTTACTTCAAAATTAGACATAAGGCAATCGTTTTTGCTATTGTAATTAAAGAATGAATTTAAAGAAAAAATTGAATGAAATGCAAAAAATAGCCCCTCATTTTATAAGCGGAATTTTAAAATAAAAAAGGGCCCCGTTTTGTGGGGCCCTTTTGAAAAAAATCATAAGAAAGGTTTAACTACATCCCATAGAAGTTCCGCAGTTTAAACATTTATAACAAGTACCGCTTCTTATTGTAATATGTCCGCAAGTGCTACAAGCAGGCGCATCGCTTTGCATGCTTTTCGCTGCTGCAGTAACATTGTCCATTGAACCATTGGCTTCTACGGCTACAGCTGCTTTAGCAACTGGAGCTGCTACTGGTGCTGTTACGCGAATGCTACTTAGTTCAGGCTTGCCTACTAGTGTAATATCTCCTTCCTCGCCTAAGTTTTCTACTGTAGGCTTATCTAATACATGTACTAAATCTGTTCTGCCTAAATATTCATAAGCTAATGAGCGGAATATAAAGTCAACGATAGAAGTAGTGGTTTTGATATTTGGATGATCAACCATTCCAGAAGGCTCGAACTTAGTGAATACAAATTTCTCTACGAACTCTTCTAAAGGCACACCATATTGTAAACCAACAGAGATAGAAATAGCAAAGCAGTTCATTAAACTACGTAGTGTAGAACCTTCTTTTGCTAAGTCAATAAATATTTCTCCTAATGTGTTATCGTTGTATTCTCCTGTTCTTAAGAATAATACTTGACCACCAATTCTTGCTTTCTGTGTAAAGCCACGACGCTTAGCTGGCAATGATTTACGCTCAACAATACGAGATAATTGACGCTTGAATGTAGTGTCTGTAGAAGCAGCCATTCTTTTTTGAACTTCTTCTAATAACTCATCTACATTTAATTTACTTAAGTCCACTAATTGAGAACCGCCATCCACAGTTAATTCCTCTTCAGCAGTAGCGTCTGTTTTTTTCTTCTTATCAGACTTAGTACTTAATGGTTGGCTTAATTTAGAACCATCACGGTAAATAGCATTCGCTTTTAAACCTAATGACCAACTCATTAAATAAGAATCAGCAATTTCTTCAACGGTCGCTTCGTTCGGAAGGTTGATAGTTTTAGAAATCGCACCAGATAAGAATGGTTGACAAGCAGCCATCATTCTAATATGTCCATGTGCATGAATATATCTTTCTCCTTTTTTACCATTTTTATTTGCACAATCAAATATTGATAAATGCTCCTCTTTCAATGCTGGTGCACCTTCTACAGTCATGGTACCGCATACATAATCGTTGGCTTCGTCAATTTGATCTTCTGTAAATCCTAAAGCTTCTAATAAACTAAAACTCCAATCAGCAAATACTTCTTCTTTGAAACCTAATCTTGTCAAACAAGCATCGCCTAAAGTAAAGCGGTTGAAAATAAATCCGATTTCAAATGCAGATTTAGCAGCACCATTTAATTTTGCAATTTCTTCTGCTGTAAATCCTTTGGCTAATAAAGATTCATTATTAATATGTGGTGCCCCTTCGAAACTTGCATGTCCTACAGCGAAGTTTACAATAGCATCATTTTCTGCTTGAGAATAACCCAAGTTCTTTAATGCTTGAGGTACCGATTGGTTGATAATTTTGAAATAACCACCACCAGATAATTTTTTAAATTTCACTAAAGCAAAATCTGGCTCAACACCTGTAGTATCGCAATCCATAACTAAACCAATAGTTCCTGTTGGAGCGATAACAGTAGTTTGTGCGTTTCTGTAACCATATTTTTCTCCTAATTGAACTGCATCATCCCAAGCCTTTGTGGCAGCTTTTAATAAATAATCAGGAGTATATTGAGCTTTAATTCCTTGTGGTTTAATTTCAATACCTACATAAGCGTCTTCTGCGTCATAAGCAGCAGCACGGTGATTACGCATTACACGTAACATGTTTTCTTTATTTTCTTCATATCTATCGAAGGCACCTAAGAAAGAAGCCATCTCAGCAGATGTTTTATACGCCACACCCGTCATGATAGCCGTGATAGCACCAGCTACACCACGTGCTTGCTCGCTATCGTAAGCAATACCACTTACCATTAACATAGAACCCAAGTTCGCAAAACCTAAACCAGTCGTTCTGTAGTCATAAGATAATTGTGCTACTTCTTTAGAAGGGAACTGCGCCATTAAAATAGATACTTCTAATACAGTCTGCCATAATCTTGTAGTATATTCAAAACCAGTTACATCGAAACTATTATCTGACTCATTGAAGAATTTACGCAAGTTAATAGAAGCCAAGTTACATGCTGTGTTGTCCAAGAACATATATTCTGAACATGGGTTAGAGGCATTGATGCGTCCACCTTTTGGACAAGTATGCCACTCATTAATAGTAGTGTCATATTGTGTTCCTGGATCGGCACAACGCCAAGCAGCGTTTGCAATTTGATCCCAAACTTCACGTGCAGGAATTGATTGCATTACACGACCATCTGTTCTTGCCTTTAATTCCCAGTTGCCATTTTCAGACAATGCTTTAAAGAAGCTATTCGGAATACGAACCGAGTTGTTTGAGTTTTGGCCAGACACTGTTGCGTAGGCTTCTCCTTCATAACTATTATCATAACCAGCAGCAATTAAGGCAGCTACTTTATCTTCTTCTTTTACTTTCCAGTTAATGAATTCCATTATTTCTGGATGATCTAAATCTAAACAAACCATTTTAGCAGCACGACGTGTTGTACCACCACTTTTAATAGCACCTGCAGCACGGTCACCAATTTTTAAGAAACTCATTAAACCACTTGATGAACCACCACCAGATAATTTTTCATTCGCTCCACGAATTTGAGAGAAGTTTGTTCCTACTCCAGAACCATATTTAAAAATTCTTGCTTCTCTTGTCCATAAATCCATGATACCCCCTTCGTTCACTAAATCATCACTTACACTTAATATAAAACAAGCATGCGGTTGAGGACGCTCGTAAGCACTTGTTGATCTTTTTAATTTTTTATCTGTAGGATCTACATAATAGTGACCTTGTGCACCACCAGTGATACCATAGCTCTCATGCAATCCTGTATTAAACCATTGTGGCGAGTTAGGCACACAGGCTTGATTTAATATACTATATACTAATTCCTCATAGAATACTTGCGCATCTTTCTCTGTTGCGAAATAACCATAACGCTCTCCCCACACTCTCCAACAATTTGCCATACGATGTGCAACCTGCTTCACCGTTGTTTCACGACCTAATGAACCATCTGGTTGTGGAACACCTGCTTTTCTAAAATATTTTTGTGCAAGAATATCTGTTGCAATTTGACTCCACTGTTTCGGTACCTCCACATTGGTCATTTCAAATACTTTTTCTCCGTTTGGATTTTTGATTACGCTATCTCTGTAGTCGTATTCAAATTGATCGAATGGAGAAACATTCTCTTTAGTAAATCGGCGAGAAAACTCTAAGCCTTTTTTTGTTTTTGGAGTAGCCATAGTTTTTAATCTATTTTGGATGTTAGTGGGTTATCCCAATAGGTTTTTCAAAAAACCTTGTTGGGTATACGAAAATATCTTTCTACAACGAGATTACAGGCATGGAAATATCAACAGCTGTGGAAAAGATATGTGGATTAAATTAAACAGCTTGTCCGGCTTGATTTCCGTGATTTATCCCCAACCCATGTTAGTTTCTTAGAAAAAAAACCTCCCCATTTTAGGTTTTTTTAGTAATAAATCCAGATTGCTTGCAATACATACAATTAAATTGGATAATTTTGAGGATTCCAATAAAAAGCTGCACCTTACGGGGGTCAAAGAAATGAAGCATACTCTATACAATATCATACAGGAAGGTAAGGCTAATGCAAAAAAGGCCCTGGCTATTTTAATAGACCCAGACAAGCTTAATAAGGAGAGTTTAGCCCAAACTGTTGAATTGGCCGTAAAGTCTAAAGTGGACTATTTTTTTGTAGGGGGAAGCTTGGTAGTAACAGATACCCTAGACACAACTGTAGCTGCTATTAAAAAGCAGTCAAATATTCCAGTTATTCTATTTCCAGGTTCTCCAGATCAAATCACCGCTAAGGCAGACGCGCTATTATACTTGTCTTTAATATCTGGTCGTAATGCGGAACTACTTATTGGACACCATGTAGTAAGTGCTCCTTTTATTAGACAAAGTGGTTTAGAAATTATGTCAGTTGGTTATATGCTCATTGACGGGGGTTCTCCTACCACGGTTTCTTATATATCTAATACCAATCCTATTCCTTCTAATAAGAACGATATTGCTATTTGTACTGCCATGGCAGGAGAAATGCTAGGCCTACAATTAATATATATGGATGCCGGTAGTGGTGCGCAAAGACCTATTGCTACTGCTATGATTCAAGAAGTGGCAAAACATATTCAAGCGCCTTTAATTATTGGTGGTGGTATTACTACTGCTGAGAAAGCCATAGAAAATTGTAAAGCAGGTGCCGATATTATTGTTATTGGAAATGCAGTTGAAAAAGACCCTAGCCTAATTAAGGCAATGGCCGATGCTATTCATAGCTTGAACTAAAAGCTCATCATTTCTTTGAACTTCACCGTTTGTCTACGGCTAATTTCAATCTTTTCGCCTCCTTTTAACTCCACTAACAAGCCTCCATTAAAATAAGGCTCTATTTTTTCAATCCAGTGTAGGTTAATAATATGTTTACGATTGGCCCTGAAAAATACATGCTCATCCAGCCTGTCTTCTAAAGCGTTCAATGACTTTAATATAAGTGGCTTATTGGTAGAGAAATAAACTTTGGCGTAATTGCCTACACTTTCAAATAATCTTATTTCTTCTAGTTTAACAAACCAGCATTTTTCTCCGTCTTTTACAAAAACCTGATCGCTCTCCGATAATGGACCACGTGTATTACCCGATAAACTTGCACGTTCTAATTCAACCTCAGCTTGTAATTTTTGAATAGCATCTGCTAAACGTTTTGGGTCGATAGGTTTTAATAAATAATCTAATGCATTTACTTCAAAGGCTTTCAATGCAAACTCATCATAAGCAGTGGTGAATATAACCTTAGGTGATTTCTCTAATTCAGTAAGTAAGTCAAAGCCTGTTTTTCCTGGCATTTGAATATCTAAAAAAATTAAATCGGGATGCGCTAAATCAATTTTCTCTACCCCTTCATCTACATTACTAGCCTCATCAATAATTTGAATTTCTGGATGCTGTTCCAATAATTTTTTTAACTCATTTCTGGCTAATCTTTCGTCGTCTATTATAATGGCTTTTATGGGCATAACTTAAATAATTTAATGTGAAATAGGAATCACTAATTTGGCTGTTACTTCATTCGGCTCGCATTGAAATATTTCAAAAATGGCTTGGCCACGGTATAAAATATTTAATCTCTCTCGAGTGCTTTGCAAACCAAAACCATCTTTCTCTGATGGTTGAAGTAAGCCTGTATTTTGTACAATTAAAGCCAATTTATCATTCTCTACTGTAGAAATAATTTTAATAGTGCAATCGCCAGGTTGCTTACCTAGTCCATGTTTGATGGCATTCTCCACTAAGGTTTGTAACATCATGGGAGGAATTTGATGAGATAAAGTTTTAGGCTCCACTTCATATACCACTTTTAATCTATCGGCAAAACGTATGTATTCCAAGGCTAAATAATCTTTCACAATATCAAGCTCTTTTTCTAAAGAAGCAATTTCTACTTTATCTACTTGTATACTGCTTCTTAAAATATTACTCAGCTCTGTGATGGCCTGTCTTGCTCTTTTAGGATCTTCATCTACCAAGGCCCTAATACTATTTAAAGCGTTGAATATAAAATGAGGATTAATTTGAGATTTAATGGTTTTTAATTCTAATTCTTTGATCATGGTCTCCAATCTCACTTTCTTAATTTCTTCTGTATTGGTAAACTCAATGTAATGCCATAATACATAAACCGACATCCATACTAGAAAAATGGGCGTATCGAAAATGATACTAAATAAAAACCTTCTTGATAAAGCAATATTTCTATCTGGCTCGTATAGTTTTAATACATCTGCTAAATAACTTGTAGAAAAACTATTGATAATAGAAAAAACAAATAACAATAAAACTAATTTCCACCATTGATTAGTAGGCATCGGAGGACGCAAAGAAAGACGGTGCATAGTCTCTCTTAATAAATGCGTTATTAAAATACCAATAGTTAAGTTTAATGCTAGCCTTGGATAAAAAATAGGATTCAATTCTTTATCTAAAATAGAGGCAAAAAATAAGATAGTAAGGCCATAGCTAAACCAGCCTGCAATTTGACAAATCCAATATAATGAGCTATGCTTTTTCATCTAGACCAAATTTACCCCTTTAAACTAGGTTTTGAGCCAATTATATTGACTAATGGTCAATTTCTAGGCTATACGGCAAGCCCTAAATTCTCTTTAAACTTTTGCGGTATATTTATGTTATTAATTTACTTTTACACTCTAATTAGAACTGATGCATATTGAGGCTGGACCATTATTAAAAACTATTGACTCTCCGGAAGATTTAAAAGATATTTCCAGGGAGAAACTGCATCAGGTATGTGATGAACTACGCCAGTATATTATTGACGTGGTGAGCGTTCACGGAGGTCATTTTGCAGCCAGCCTTGGAGTGGTTGAATTAAGCGTAGCCCTTCATTATGTATACAATACACCTTATGATCAATTGGTATGGGATGTAGGTCATCAGGCTTATGGACATAAAATTTTAACAGGCCGTCGCGACGATTTCATAAGCAATAGAAAATACAATGGCTTAAGTGGCTTTCCTAAAAGAAGCGAAAGCGAGTATGATACATTTGGGGTAGGCCACTCTTCTACTTCTATATCTGCAGCCTTAGGTATGTCCATGGCCGCTAAGTATAAAAAAGAAAATAGAAAATCGGTAGCCATTATTGGAGACGGCTCGATGACAGCAGGTATGGCCTTCGAAGCCATGAACCATGCGGGTGTAGCAGATAGCGATGTACTTATTATTTTGAATGATAACTGTATGAGCATTGACCCAAATGTGGGCGCCCTAAAAGAATACTTAACAGATATTAGCACTTCGCCTACTTATAATAAATTCAGAGATGAGTTATGGGAGTTGATGGGTAAACTACCTATTGGCAAAACCTTTACTAGAGACATGGCATCCAAGGTAGAAGCTGGATTGAAAGGGATGGTCTCTAAAAGTAGCAACTTATTTGAAGCACTTCAATTAAGATATTTCGGACCAATAGATGGACATAATATTTCTAACTTGGTAGATACCTTAAAAGATTTAAAAGAAATACCGGGTCCTAAAATTTTACATATTCTAACCGTAAAAGGGAAGGGCTATGCACTTGCAGAAAAAGATCAAACCAAATGGCATGCACCAGGTTTGTTTGATAAATTAACTGGTGAGATTTTTAAGAAAAAAATTGAAACCCCTCAACCACCTAAATACCAAGATGTATTTGGACATACTATCGTGGAGCTCGCAAAAACGAATCCGCTAATTATGGGTATTACCCCTGCCATGCCAAGTGGTTCCTCTTTGAAGTTTATGATGGAATCCATGCCAGACAGGGCTTTCGATGTAGGTATTTGTGAACAACATGCAGTTACCCTAAGTGCTGGCTTAGCCACACAAGGCATAAAAGCATTTTGTAATATTTATTCTTCCTTCATGCAAAGAGCCTATGACCAAGTCATTCATGATGTAGCCTTACAAAATTTACCTGTTGTATTTTGTTTAGACAGAGCAGGGCTTGTAGGAGAAGACGGACCTACACATCATGGCTGTTATGATATTGCTTTTTTTAGATGTATTCCTAATATGATTATTGCAGCGCCGATGAATGAAATTGAATTGCGCAATCTCATGTATACATCTCAACTTCCTACTATACAATCTCCTTTTGTAATTCGTTATCCAAGAGGAGAAGGTGTTACCATTGATTGGCAAAAACCATTCGAAGAAATTACCATTGGTAAAGGCAGAAAATTAAAAGACGGAAAAGAGATTGCTATTTTATCTTTAGGTCATCCTGGAAATTTTGCGCAAACAGCTATTAGAAATTTAAGAGAAGAAGGCATTGACCCTGCGCATTACGATATTCGTTTTGTAAAACCACTCGACGAAGCTTTATTACATGAAGTATTCCAAAACTATGATAAGATTATCACTGTTGAAGATGCTACTATTGTGGGAGGTATGGGCTCTGCTATTTTAGAATTCATGAACGAACATAATTACCATAGCAAAATTACCATGCTAGGTATTCCTGATAGTATTGTTGAACATGGAAGCTTAAAAGAATTATACCATGAGTGTCATTACGATGCATTAGCTATTGCCGATGCCGTGAAAGCCTTACTAGGTAAGCAGATTATGTCTGAGGTATAAATTTTTCTAAAAAAAGTATGCTAAAAAATTAAGCTAACCTTAGTTTCAACCTTTTTAATTTAAGCTTGGATCAAAATCTCCCAAGTTCTCCTCTTTTCTTTCCTCATCTGAAATAGGATCATCTTTAAAAGATTCTAAATTAGGCGTTTCGTAAGAATCAAAATTATCTATATGGCCGGGTTCTAAATCGTCTTCTCTATTTTCATTCCATTCAATGATGAAATTATTACGTCCTTCCCCCACCATGAGCTTCATGTATTTTTGTTGAGATAATTCAAGTATGGATAAAAATAAAAATAAGGCATGTACCCTGTCTTGGCAAATGTCAAATACTTTTTCAAATGCCACCGTCTTGCCTTCTCTTACAATGTCTAATAAATAAGCCCTGCTGCCTTCCATGGTGTAATTATATCTAACCACCGTATGCACCGGCCTGTTTTGACGCTCTTGTAAACGGGTCATTACTTTTTCAAATGACTTCATTAATTTAAATAAAGTCACCGTTTGTAATTCAGTGCCCTCCGCTGCTTCTTCTCCCACCATTGACATCTCTTTTTGAATATTGCCGCGCTTCATCATTAGCATTCTAAGCGCTTCTAAGTCTGCCATTTGCACTGCCGCTTCTTTGTACTTTTTGTATTCTAAAATTTTGTCAATTAATTCTTGTCTTGGATCAATTTCATTGCCTAAGGCATCCAACTCTTTTCTTGGTAGTAATAATTTGGCCTTGATGCGCATCAAAGTAGAAACGAATAATATAAATTCACTACTGAGTTCAATATTTACCTTTTCTTGCTCTTGAATAAAATGCAAAAAATCGTTGATAATTTTAGTAATCTGGATATTGTAAATATCCATTTCATCTCTTTCAATAAAGAAAAGTAAGAGGTCAAAAGGTCCTTCAAATTGGTCTACCTTAATCGAATAATTAGTTGGCTGATTCATTGTTACAAAGAAAAGGAATTGGGATTAATTTATGGTCAATTGAGCAAGTATTTATCCACTTTTATGTTAAAATGAAGCATCTTTACCCAAAAATTTGTGCATGGACAAGAAGCTGATTAATCTGGGTATTTTTTCTATCCTTTCCATCATTTGGGGTAGTTCCTTTATCCTTATCAAAGAAGGGCTCACTGCACTTTCTGCCTATCAAGTAGCTTCTTTAAGAATGTTATTTTCTGGACTCGTTTTACTGCCCTTTGCAATAACTGCCTTTAAAAAAATTCCCAAGGAAAAAATGGGCATTGTATTTTTATCTGGTTTTTTAGGCAATTTTATTCCCTCCTACCTTTTTTGTATTGCAGAAACCAATATCGATAGTTCCTTAGCAGGCATTTTAAATTCACTCACCCCCTTATTTACCATACTAGTGGGTTTATCTTTTTTTAATACCTCTACTAATAAACAAAAAATGCTAGGAGTAATTATTGGCTTCATCGGTCTTTGTTTACTTTTTGCGGCAGGTAAAAATATTAGTTTTAAAAACCTATCCTTTGCCTCATTAGTTTTAGTAGCCACTTTTTTTTATGGCTTAAATGTAAATGTGGTAGGTAAGTATTTAAATAATATGCGCGCAATTGATATTGCCTCAGTAGCCTTTGCTTTTTTAATTATACCAAGTGCCCTTATACTTTATTTAACGGGTTATTTTAACATGTCATTTAATAGCCCCGGTTTCCAACAGGCAACTATGGCAAGTATTACACTTGGAGTAGTAGGTACTGCTATTGCCTCTATTTTATTTTATATGCTTATTAAAAGATCTAGTATTATTTTTGCTTCCATGGTTACCTATGGCATTCCTGTTATAGCAGTAGCCTGGGGACTGTATTTTGGCGAGTCTATCTCTATATTACAAGTGGGTAGCCTTCTTATTATATTAGCTGGTGTGTATATAGTAAATAAGCCCCAACGCAGTTAGTGTTAGGGCTTATTAAATTATAAAATTTAAAAGGATTGGTAGTTATTATACCGTCATTATCTCTTTTTCTTTTGATTCTAAATGTTTTTCTACTAGGGCAATATGCTTATCGGTAATAACTTGAATTTCATCTTCAGCTCCTTTACAAATATCTTCACTCAAACCTTCTTTTTGCAATTTCTTTACTTGCTCAATATGATCGCGTCTGATATTACGAATGGAAACCTTACTCACTTCCCCTTCAGCACTTGCTTTTTTGAATAATTCTTTTCTTCTTTCTTCAGTTAAGGGCGGTGTAAACAATCGAATTTGAACTCCATCGTTCTGTGGGGTAATACCAATATTAGCAGCCATGATGGCTCTTTCCATTAAGGCTAGCATATTTTTTTCCCAAGGTTGAATACTAAGGGTTCTGCTATCTAATACCTGCACATTACCTACTTGACTAATAGGCGTAGGCGTACCATAATAATCGACATTGATGCCCTCTAAAATGGAAGGAGAAGCCTTACCCGCTCTAATTTTAGAAATCTCTATTTCTAAGTGATTAATGGCCTTTTTCATCCCTGCTTCAGCACTAACTGTTACTTTCTTTAATTCTTCTGACATACATATTCATTGAGGCTACAAAGCTAATAAATCCTAGCTATTGTTGATAAGTCTTTTTTTGGTCTTTTTCCTAAATTTTCCGATTTCTTAACAGCCCTTTATTTTAAAATAATGAAAATTGATACTAATTTTTCTATGGATGGTATCAACGAAGATCTTTTCTTTTTATCGAATGGTCATATCTCTCCAGTATTTTATTCAGTACTAGCAAGATCTGGTTATTTTGATGTAAAAGAATTAGCAAGTTTTAGAAAAATAAATTCAAGATTACAAGGCCATCCTACCACACATGAAAACTTACCTGGCATTAGAATTGCAAGTGGTTCATTGGGCCAAGGATTAAGTGTAGCCATTGGTGCTGCCTTAACTAAGAAATACAATAAAGACAATAGAACTATTTATAGCCTTCATGGTGATGGTGAATTACAAGAAGGACAAATTTGGGAAGCTGTGATGTTCGCTGCACATAATAAAGTAGACAACTTAATTGCTACAGTGGATGTGAATGGTCAACAAATTGATGGCCCTTTAAGTAAAGTATTATCATTGGATAGTTTAGAAGATAAATTCAGAGCCTTTCATTGGACCGTTTTACATATGGACGGACATGATATGGAAAATATAGTTACTACACTTGATAAAGCTAAATCTCTAACAGGACAAGGCAAGCCAATTTGTATTTTAATGAAAACTGAAATGGGTAAGGGTGTTGACTTTATGGAAGGCAGCCACGAATGGCATGGTATTGCACCAAACGATGAGCAACTTACAAAAGCATTAGGACAACTAGAAGAAACCCTTGGCGACTATTAATTTATTCTAAGATTTTATAAAATATAAATCTTAGAATAAATCTCTCTTTTTGATTTTTTTTACTAACTTATTTTTTCAAATAGACGTGCTGAGGCTTTGCGCGCTGGAATCCATCCTGCTGCAATAGCAATCACTATTACTAAAAGTATAATGGCTATATAATCTTCTGCCATAGGTTTTACAGGATAATAATCAATGACAAAAGAATTCCCTCCCAGTTTTATAAAATGATATTTATTTTGAACAAAGCAAAATAAACTCGCCAAGCCCCCGCCCATAAAGGCGCCCATAAAGGCCATGATACCCGATAGCATTAAAAATATTTTTTGAATATCCCAAGGCCTTGCGCCCATCGCATGTAGCACGTGAATGTCTTTTTGTTTTTCTAAAACGAGCATGGTTAAGGCACCTACTAAATTAAAGGAAGCCACTATCATAATTAAAGCAAGTATGGCAAAGATGATCCACTTTTCCATTTGCATAATTTTATAGAGATCGGCATTTTGTTGATACTTATCTTTTACTTGAAACCCGGTACCTAATTGTTTTTTTATTTCAGTTATTACTTGCTCTTTTTTGTTGGGCAGCACAGACATTTCAATTGCAGAATACTGGCTAGTATCTAAATCAAATAAATACTGGGCAAAAGCATAATTGGTGAAAACATACTGGTCGTCAAATTCTTGTTGTACTGAAAAAGCGCCGCCTTGAACTGCAGTTAAATTATTTAATTGATTGATGTCGGTAAAGGCCTTGCCCGATCTATTGACTGCATAGAGTTGTAAAGTATCTCCAATAAAAGAACGAAACAAGCCCAGCTTCTGTTCAACTCCAATACCTAATAACAAAATGGGATTTTCCATATCGCCCATAATGTATTGGCCACGCTTCATATACTTAGCTACATTATTTATTTTGCTGTAATTTCTATCTACCCCTTTTACAAGTACCACCGATTGTAAATCATCTTTCACCAGTAGGGCTCTACTTTCGACCACTTTACTAGTAGCCCTAATACCCTCTATAGATGCTAATTTTTGATAAGGCGCGTCCCGCATGGAAAAAAATTTTCCTTCCACCGGTGTTACGCGTACATCGGCGTAAAAATCGGCATACAAACCTTTAACGACTTCTGTAAATCCATTGGAAACACTTAGCACAATAATAAGGGCAGCGGTGCCTACTGCAATGGCCACAACACTTACCCAGGCAATCATTTGAATTGCTTGAAAATTATATTTTCCTCTAAAATAACGCCATGCAAATAAAAAATGCACTTATAAATTTTTTAGAATCTCATCCATTTTAAAAACATAATCCAATGTATCGTCTAAGTAAAAATGCAATACAGGAATGCGTCTTAATTGATGCTTCATGGTATCAGAAAGATGCTTCTTGATTTCCCATGCCTGTGCTTGAATTTTCTTAAAAGAAGCTTCTGTGTCCTTTACCTGAAATAAACTCAAATAAATTCTAGCCTCTAGTAAATCGGGGGTCACTTTCACAGAAGAGATGGAAATCATCCCCCCTTGTAAATTAGTAAGCCCTAATTTTAAGAAGATATCGTTAAGGGCGCTCTGAATGGCCCCGGCTACCTGTTTTTGTCTTTTTCCTTCCTCCATAATCAAAATCGTTGATTCGCTGTAAAATTAGTTACTTTGCTCATTATTCTGCGGGAATAATTTTGAATATGAAGAAATTTATTCGCATCATAAGTTATATCAGAGAATACAAGGCCTATATGGCTTGGTATAGCCTATTTATTACCTTATCTATAGTGTTTGGCTTGTTTTCATTAGGTATGCTCATGCCCTTTATGGACCTTATATTTGGTAAAACTGAATTAATTGGTGCTGTTAAAACAGCCTCAGCAGGCAATGGCTCGAACAATATAAAAGATTTAGTGTATGGATTTTTGCAACAAAGTATTACTGCGTATGGTAAAGTACAAGCCTTAGGCTGGATTTGTCTTTTTATTGTAATTACCGTTTTATTAAAAAATATTTTTCTTTATTTATCCTTTTACTTTTTAGCGCCTATCAGAAATGGCGTAACGCGTAAATACTCCAGACTCTTGTATGAAAAAATATTAAAACTGCCTATTGGCTATTTTACGGAACAACGTAAAGGAGATATTTTAAGTAGATCCTCTAATGATATTTCTGAATTAGAAAACTCTGTGATTGGTGCACTAGAAGGTTTGATAAAAGAACCTTTAAATATTATAGGTATACTTATTTTCTTATTTATTATTAGCGTAAAACTTACTTTGTTTGTATTTATATTACTTCCTTTAGCCGGACTCATTGTAGGACGTATTGGTAGAAGTTTAAAAAAGAATACCAATAAAGCCCAAGTAAAATGGGGTGAGATTTTATCTCAGATGGAAGAAACTTTAACAGGCTTAAGAATAATTAAAGCCTTTAATGCAGAAGGCAGAGTGAAGAAACAATTTTTTGGATTGGTGGATGAAATTTTTCATATTAAAAATAAAATACTAAACCGACGCGATTTAGCTTCACCCGTTTCAGAAACCTTAGGCGTGATTATTTTATGTGGAGTATTATGGTTTGGAGGTCAATTGGTTTTAAGTGGAGAAATATTATCACCAGGCTCTTTCATTACATATGTCGCTTTGTTTTCTCAAATTATTAATCCTGCCAAAGGCCTATCCCAAGCAGCTTACAATGTAACTAGAGGTAATGCCACTTTGGATAGACTGAATGAAATATTAGAAGCCCCTATAACAGTGGAAGAGCCTACCAAGCCTATTGAAATAAATGACTTTAAGCAGTCTATTCAATTTGAAAATGTTCAATTTTTATATCAAGACGTTTCTATATTAAAAAATATAAACCTTACTATTCAAAAAGGTAAATCGGTCGCACTGGTGGGATCATCCGGTGCGGGTAAAAGTACCTTGGCCGATTTAGTACCTCGCTTTCACGATGTATCTGCGGGTAATTTATATATTGATGGAAAAAATATTAAAGAGTATAGCTTACATAGTTTAAGAAATTTGATAAGCATTGTAACACAAGAGCCTATTTTATTTAATGATACCATTGCAGCCAACATAGCCTTAGGTAAACCCGGCGCCACGGAGAATGAAATTATAGAAGCCGCCAAAATTGCAAACGCCTACGATTTTATTATTAAAAAAGAAGGCGGCTTTCAAAGTATGATTGGAGATAGAGGTAGCAAACTAAGTGGTGGTGAGCGTCAGCGTTTAACCATTGCTAGAGCAGTTTTAAAGAACCCTCCTATTTTAATTTTAGATGAAGCCACTTCCGCACTCGATACTGAAAGTGAAAAATTAGTACAAGAAGCCATTAATAATATGATGCAGAACAGAACCTCTATTGTAATTGCACATCGTTTATCTACTATTCGACACGCAGACGAAATTATTGTGCTTCAGAAAGGAGATATTGTTGAAAGAGGGAATCATGAGGCACTCATTGCACAAAATGGATACTACCGCAAGCTGATTGAAATGCAAGAAGTGAAATAAGTAGAAATTAAAACAAGTACAAAAGTTTTAAAAATAATATTTACAAAAAACCCCGATAAAATTTATCGGGGTTTTTTATATTGAACAATTGAATGTTTCATTTTATGAGTAGCTGCTTTTAATCTATTCTTTTGAACTTCCTTTAGCTATTCTACTGATCGCTGCTATTTTTTACATAGCCCAATTTTGCTTCTAAGCTAAGAGTAGCATGAGGCACCGCACGTAAACGCGCTTTATCAATTAAGCGACCTGTTACTCTACAAATACCGTAGGTTTTGTTTTCGATACGCATTAAGGCTTTTTCTAAATGGTCTATAAAAGTAATTTGTCTAGAAGCCATTTGACCTAACTGCTCTCTTTCCATGCTAACACTACCATCTTCCATGGTCATGTAACGAGCGTCGTCATTATCTCCACCTAATTCATCCTTGCGTGTTATTATACCTTGTAAGTAAACTAACTCTTTCTTAGCAGCATCTAATTTCTTAGAAATTAAATCTTTAAATTCTTTTAATTCTGCATCAGAGTATTTCACTAAAGTCTCTGTAGATCTTTCTACTTCCTTTCTTCTTTCCATTGGAACATAGCCTGGTTGATAAGGCACACTACTTTTAGCGCCAATTTTTGGAACTTTAATATCCTTGATAGGTTCTGCCACTTTACGCACTGGTTTTACAGGAGGCGTTGGAATTTTTGGAACCGGCTTAGCAGGAGGAACATATTTTTCAACTGGCTTAGCGACAGGTTTAACGATTGGTTTTGGAGCTGCCTTTACTGGAACTACTTTTTTTAAAGGTGCTTTAACGGGTACCGGTTTTTTTACAGGAGCTGCTTTTTTAGGAACCACCTTTTTTACGGGTGCTGCTTTTTTAGGAACCACCTTTTTTACGGGTGCTGCTTTTTTAGGCGCTACCTTTTTAGCAGGAACTGCTTTTTTGGGAGCTGCTTTCTTAGGAGCTATCTTTTTAACAGGAACTGCTTTTTTGGGAGCTGGCTTTTTAGGAGCTACTTTTTTAGCTGGGGCTGCCTTTTTTACGGGTGCCACCTTTTTAGGAGCTGCTTTTTTAGCAGGTGCCGCCTTTTTGGGAGCTGGTTTTTTTGTAGGCATATTTATCCTTTTTGTCTAACTGAAATTCTTAATTTATGATCATTTATGTCAACTTCTACCCCCTCTTTCAAGACCGGTAGGAAGTCTATCTGGACTGCGAGAATTTCGCGGCAAATATACCCCGAAAATTGAATAATGGACTCCTTCAAGTCTGTATTATCCTCAATTTCAAGCAAAATCTTGTCAGTTAGCTCAAAATTGCTCTCTTTTCTAATGTTTTGGACCCTATTTACGAGCTCACGGGCATTTCCTTCCTTCAATAACTCGGGACTAATGGTAATATCCAAGGCCACCGTTAAGGCATTTTTGACAGCCACGCTCCATCCAGGTATATCTTCTGCTATAATATCTACCTCATTGATTAGCAACTCGATAGTCTCTGATTCAATGTCTAAGGCTAATCTTCCCTCTTTTTCTAAACTTGTAATTTGCGCCTGAGTCAAATTGGCAATGACAGCAGAAGCTTGTTTCATTTTGGTTCCTAATTTGGCGCCCAATAATTTGAAATTGGCTTTTACCTTTTTGCTAATTACCCCTTCTGTCTCCGTTATATAATTAATTTCTTTAACGTTTACTTCGGCTAGAATTAATTCTTCCATTAATTCTATGGCCGTTTTGGTGGCTGGGTCTAAAACCGGAATGAGTATTTTTTGTAAAGGTTGACGCACTTTGATATTCACTTTTTTACGAATAGATAAAACCAATGAACAAATATCCTGTGCCATTTGCATTCTTGTCTCTAAAGCAGTATCTATTTGAGATTTGTCTGCAATAGGAAAAGGAGCATGATGTATTGAACTAAAATTATGTTTTTGAGTAACTGAATTTAAATTTCTGAAAACTTGATCAGCGAAAAATGGTGCAATAGGAGCCATTAATTTAGTAATAGTTTCAATACACTCGTATAAAGTTTGATAAGCAGCAATTTTATCTTGGGTATAAGTACCTTTCCAAAAACGACGACGACATAATCTTACATACCAGTTACTTAAATGCTCATCTACAAAAGTTTCAATAGCACGACCCGCAGTGGTAGGTTCGAAATCATCCATTGAAGTAGTGACAGTTTGAATTAAAGTATGTAAAGAAGAAATAATCCAACGATCAATTTCTGGTCGCTCGGCTAAAGGAATGGTTGCTTGTTCAAAATGAAAATCATCCACATTGGCATACAAAACAAAAAACTGATAAGTATTGTATAAAGTGCCAAAGAATTTTCTTTGTACTTCTTGTATACCAGACATATCAAATTTTAAATTATCCCAAGGAGATGCATTGGTTACTAAATACCAGCGTGTGGCATCGGCACCATACTTTTCAATGGTTTCAAAAGGGTTCACCACATTGCCCAATCGCTTACTCATTTTATTACCATTCTTATCCAAGACAAGTCCATTACTCATCACTGCCTTATAAGCCACACTATCAAACAGCAATACACCTAATGTATGTAATGTATAAAACCAACCACGGGTTTGGTCTACGCCCTCGCAAATAAAATCGGCTGGGAAGGCCTGGCCTTTATCTATTAAATCTTTATTCTCAAAAGGATAATGCCACTGCGCATAAGGCATCGCACCAGAGTCAAACCATACGTCTACTAAATCCGAAACACGCTTCATAGCTTGACCACTTGCACTTACTAATTCAATTTGATCCACATAAGGTTTATGTAAATCCACATCTAACTTACCATCTATTATTTTTAAGTCAACCGCTTTGTTCAAGCCTTTTTCTTTAGCATCTAAAAAACCTTTGGTTAATTCTTCTATCGATCCTATACAAACTTCCTCTGTACCATCTTCTGTTCTCCATATAGGAAGCGGTGTACCCCAATAACGGCTTCGCGATAAATTCCAGTCCACCATATTCTCTAACCAGTTGCCGAAACGACCTTCCCCCGTGCTCTTGGGTTTCCAATTAATAGTTTTATTTAATTCCACTAGTCTATCCTTTACAGCCGTGGTTTTAATAAACCATGCGTCTAATGGATAATATAAAATAGGCTTATCTGTTCTCCAACAATGCGGATAATTATGTTCGTATTTTTCTACCTTAAAGGCTCTGTTTTCTTTTTTCAATTTTACAGAAATATCTACGTTCACATCTTGGTAGTCTTTCTCGTCTTTATAATTTTTTACAAAGCGGCCACTAAATTCTCCCACACCTTCTACAAATTTTCCTTCACGATCAACTAATGTAAGGATACCTAAATTATTTTTTTGTCCTACTTTATAATCATCTGCTCCAAAGGCAGGAGAAGTATGTACGATACCTGTTCCATCTTCTGTAGTTACAAAATCGCCTAAGACAATTTTAAAAGGATCTCCTTCAAAAGTTTTTGGATCATTGGCCTCAAAAGGCATTAACTGCTCGTAACGCAGCCCATTTAACTCATTGCCTTTGCAAGTAGCAATAATTTTCCAAGGAATAAGTTTATCGCCTTCTGCAAAACTTTCTAGGCCTTCCCCTTCTTCTTTAAAATATTTAGACACTAAATTTTTAGCAATCACCACATTCACGGGTATGGCTGTGTAAGGGTTATAAGTTGCTACTAAAACATATTCAATATTAGGGCCCACAGTGAGTCCTAAGTTAGAGGGCAGGGTCCATGGCGTCGTAGTCCAAGCCATGTAAAATATTTCTTTCGACTTTGCACTTGCTGCATTTACTGCATCAAATAAAAATTGGCTACCTGCATTTTCTACTGCTTTGAACATAGCCACTGTAGAAGTGTCTTTTACATCCTTGTAAGTACCTGGCTGATTGAGTTCATGTGAACTTAATCCTGTACCTGCTGCAGGTGAATAAGGTTGTATACTTACACTTTGATACAAATAACCTTTTTTATAAAGGGTACTTAATATCCACCAAAGTGTTTCAATATAATTATTTTCAAAAGTGATATAGGGATTATTTAAATCTACCCAGTATCCCATTTTATTGGTGATATCGTCCCATTCTTTTTTATAACGAAGTACGGCCTCTCTACATTTTTGATTATACTCTTCTACACTTATCTTCTTGCCAATATCTTCTTTCGTAATACCTAATTCTTTTTCTACACCTAGTTCAACAGGTAAACCATGGGTATCCCATCCGCCTTTTCTTTTTACTTGAAAACCTTGCATGGTTTTATATCTACATACCATGTCCTTTAAAGTTCTGGAAATAACATGGTGAATGCCGGGCATGCCGTTGGCACTTGGAGGCCCTTCATAAAAAACAAAGGGGGTCTTTCCTTCTCTTAAAGAGACCGATTGCTCAAAAGCCTGTTCGGACTTCCAAGAAGCCAATATTTCTGCCTCCAACTGAGGGAGATTTAATCCACTAAATTCTGGGTATTTTTTACTCATACAACGCTTTATCCTAGCTCATTTTTAGGGCACGAAGGTACGAATAAGCTTGTAAAAAAGGCCAGGCCTCTTTGGGTCAAATGAATAAGGTAAAAAGGGATCTTGTATTAGGCTTGTGGCTGGTCAGAACTTGATTTAACCTCTTGCTCGGCATTTATATCTGTATCGCTGAAGAACTTCTTCTGAAAGATAAACAAAGTAATGACCCCGGTGCTAATAGAAGCATCGGCAAAATTAAATACAGGTCTGAAAAATTCAAATTCCTCCCCTGCCCAAATAGGGAACCAACTAGGAAAATGCGCATTTTGAATGAGGGGAAAATAAAACATGTCTACTACTTTCCCATGTAAAAAACTACCATAGCCACCACCTACAGGAAATAAATGCGCTACCATGGTCGTATAAGGTACGCTTGCTTCAAATATAAGGCCGTAAAACATAGAGTCAATTAAATTACCTACGGCACCTGCATAAATTAAGGCGGCACAAAAAATAAAACCATTATGGTACTTTTTTTCAATAAAACCTTTAATTAAAAAAGTTCCCCAAATAACGGCTGCTAGGCGAAATAAAGTCAAGATAATTTTTCCGAAACCACCTCCAAATTTTAAACCCCAGGCCATGCCTTCATTTTCTATAAAATGCAGTCTTGCCCATGAATCAATGATGATATGCTCTTCCCCAATAAAATAATTAAGCTTAATATAAAACTTAATAGCTTGATCGATAAATATAATGAGCGCAATAATGATGGCTACTTTTCTCCCATTCATAGGTAATATATAATGTGGTGCGAATATAAGTTAGTTTTTAGGGAGCAGATGGTGAATTTTCTTTCTCCAATTTTCTTTTGTTAACGAAAATGGAATAAAAAATAGAACCGGTGATACAAAAAATAATAACCATTAAAGAAATTAAAACTTGTGTGTTTTTATCTAGCCAAATATTTACATAGTGTTCTCCCAGCATTTTAATACCAATAAATACTAAAACAATGGCAATACCCTGTTGTAAAAATTCAAATTGGTTCACAGCGCCTCTTAATAAAAAGAACAATGAACGTAGTCCTAGTATGGCAAAAATATTAGAAGTATAAATAACTAAACTACTTCTTGAAATACCCATTACCGCAGGAATTGAATCTAAGGCAAATACAATATCAATAGCGGCTAAAAGTACCACCACTACAAATAAGCTGGTATACAAAGGTTTATTATTATGGTCTTTAATGACAAACTTACCATCGCCATCTGTACTTCCAAGAGGTAAGAATTTTTTTAGGAATAGGTATATTTTAGAGTGATGTGGATCGAAATTATCTTCCTGGTCTGCAGTAAACATTTTATACCCAGTATACACCAAGAAGGCGCCAAAAATATAAAGCACCCATGCAAATTTAGCCACTAAGGCCACACCCACTGTAATGAAAATGACTCTAAATAAAATAGCGGCTAATATACCAATTAATAAAACCCTTGGTATATGTTTTTCTTTCACCTGAAAGGAACTAAAAATTAAAATGAAAACAAAAATATTATCAATGCTTAAACTCCATTCCATTAAATAACCGCTCAAGTATTCAAATGCTAATTTTTGACCTTCCTCTATCCACATAAATACAAAAAAAGCAAGCGCTAACAATACCCATAAAAAAGTTTGACGCAATGCCTGCTTCATGGTAATGATGGCATTTTTTTTACTTAAAAAACCTAGGTCTAGGATGAGCGCAACAAGAATGACCGCTCCAAAAACAAAATAAACTAATTGATCTGTTGTCATAGGATAAAGTTACAACATACTTACTAAATAACAAATTGACGTTTCCGATACCCTGTCCATATTAAATAGAACAGCCCTAGTAGAAAAACGGGTCCAAGGACTAAAATAAATTGAACTAATACTCTATACTCTTCTACTTTTTGACGATTTAATAAACGAAGGACTTGTTGTTTACTACGAGACGCTAATAAAGGGGTGGGTTCATTTAAATAAGCAATCGTATTGACAAAAAAATCATGATTGGCAAACTGATACTCCTCATAAGGCATCATGCCCATGGGCAGGGGTCCTCTTTTTACATCCACTTGGTTGGTAAGAATATCCGCATCTGAAATAATGACTTGTTTGGAACTTGCTATACCTTTTTCTAGATAGCCCTTACCAGTAGAAGCCTTGATACTGTCAAGCATTATTGCAGAAACTCGATTAGAAAACAAAGAAGGGAACTTACCTTCTACTAAAACGGCTACGGGTAAATGATTTTTTTGAAAACTTTCCAATTCACCTTCTTGTTTACCACTATTGATATCCACTACAGCAGGTGAGCTGAGTATACGACTATTAGAATCGGTACTAAGTAAAATTGTTTTCTGAATACCAGCAACTGCTATGGTATCAATACTTGAAGGGAAATAAGATAGTACTCTATCTATATTTTGAACAATGGGGTGCTGTTCATTGCCTTGTAAAAAAGGAAAATAAGGCCAAGGCATTCTTTGAATAAGGGGACTGCCGTCCTCGCCTTTGCCCACCACCATGGGTAGTTTAGCGCAATTTAAATCTTGCACTAAATTGGCATTAATTCTTACCCCGTATTTAAAAAGTAAATCATCTAGGGCTAAACTTCTATCAATAGCAATATAAGCCCCATTGGTTTTTTGTAAACTATCATACTCCGCCACTAATTTATCAAGGGCCCAAATAATATTTCCACCTCCC
Source organism: Sediminibacterium sp. (assembly GCA_021300455.1). Classification (GTDB taxonomy): domain Bacteria; phylum Bacteroidota; class Bacteroidia; order Chitinophagales; family Chitinophagaceae; genus Sediminibacterium. Next base: position 25,169 of record JAJTDP010000002.1, read on the forward strand.
ATTACAAACTGATCCAATTTTAATTTATCGAGTTCCGTAAAAGCTTGGGTAGGCTTTACAATCAGTAAGGTTTTGATTTTTTGCGGATTAGGAAAACCTTTTTTCAAATCAAATACAGCTAAATTATAGTTATGCATAATTGATTCTCCTAAATGATTCACCGTTAAATTCACTGGTTCCCCATTGCCCGTCAAATAAGCAATATTGGGAACTACCGTTCTATTCAATAAATAAAGGGCTTGTGTAAATTTATATTCCAATAATGAAACTGCCGCATTCGCAGTGGCCTCCATATCTTCTTCAGGAATATCTTTTACAATATTATAAGGTTTAAAATATTTTTTACTTGTTCTTAAATCAATCACAATAGGGGCCTGACCCTCCACTTCAATAAGAGCGCCAGGAATCATTAGTTGGTCCACTCTTTTATCGGAAGGACCATTTTCTGTTTGTATTCTTTGTATAGGTAAGCCTAATTTAGACAAGCTATCATAAAACTGGTACAAGGCATCGCCTTTATACAATTCTCCAGGTACTTCAATAGCCCAACTAATAGCCTTTGGATTAATTTGTTTAAAACGCTCAAGTAAATCTGCAGTGGCGATAGCAATATTTTTATAATAAGGGGGTATATCTCCGCCTAAATAAAGATGCACTCTTGCGGGTTTATTGATTGCTGCAATAATTTCTGTTGTGCTTTGATGTAAAGTATAACGCTGTTCCTTAGTAAGGTCTAATTGAAAATTATAAATAGAGAAAAATACATTGAAGCTAATTAGAATAGCTACTGTAATAATATATTTTACTTTGCCTTTTATATTCTCCATACTTCCAATGGCAAATAAAACTAGAATCGATAAAAAGTAAATAATATCCTCCGCTGTAAGCAGGCCCTTACTCATATTGATATAGTGCGCCTCTAAGCCTAGCTTGCTTATATAAAAATTAGTGCCATTAGTAAATACAGTTAGATGGCTAAGTAGATTAAAGCCTTTAAATAATAAGAGGCAAAACAAAATAGATACCAACAAAGACACCAAATTATTTTTGGTAATGCTACTTATGTAGATGCCCATGACTGTATTAGAAGCTGCTAAAAATAATAAACCAAAATAGGATCCATAAGTAGCTCCCCAGTCTATGCCACCAATATCACTTAAGGTGTCTAAAGTAAATGCATACAATAAAGTAGGTAGAATGGCTACCAGTACAATGAATAAGTTTCCAAAAAACTTTCCTGCTACTAATTGAAGCGGACTTATAGGTAAGGTTCTAATGATTTCATAAGTACCTTGTTTATACTCATCAGAAAAACTATGCATGGTAATGGCAGGTACCAAGAGTAATAAAAACCAAGGAGCAAAGTCGAAATAAGCTTGCAAGGAAGCATACCCAAAGTCGAGAACATTAAAATTAGGAAGTACAAATAAAACAAGCCCATTCACGATTAAGTAAAAGCCAATGACTAGATAGCCTGTTAAGCCATTGAAATACTGCGCCCATTCTTTTTTACAAATTGCCCACATGGTTCAAAGCTACAAAAAAAATGCCCCGTGTTAACGGAGCATTCAATATTATAATAATCTTATGAATTATGTGATTAGTCTATTCTAGGATTTGTTGAAATTAAACAGCAAAGCTTTCACCACATCCACAACTTCTACTTGCATTGGGATTATTGAAATAAAAGCCTTTTCCATTTAAACCATCTGAAAATTCCAATTCGGTATTCACTAAGTATAAAAAGCTTTTTAAATCGGTAACAATCTTAATGCCATTGTCTTCAAAGACTTGATCCATGGGCTTAATTTCATTGTCAAAGTCTAGTTTATAGCTTAAGCCAGAACAACCACCCCCAACGACCCCTACTCTTAAAAAATAACTAGCATCGTCGGTAACGCCAGCGTCTTGCATTAACTGCAATACTTTGGCCTTTGCCTTAGCACTTACATAAATAGAATTCTCTTGGGCTACTTCGCTCATAGGTAATGAATAGAAGACCTAAACGTGGCTTTGTTCGAATACTAATTCAGCCAATCCGTTTTTAACACGGAAATCGTTGATAGCTGCTTTGATTGCGTCTTCTGCTAAAACAGAACAGTGAATTTTAACTGGAGGTAAATTTAATTCCTCTACTAAATCCATATTGTCAATTTTAACTGCTTCGTCAATTGTTTTTCCTTTTAACCACTCTGTAGCTAAAGAAGAAGAGGCAATGGCAGAACCACAACCAAATGTTTTAAACTTAGCATCGGTAATAAGACCTGTTGCTTCGTCTACTTCTATTTGTAAACGCATTACGTCTCCGCACTCTGGTGCACCAACTAAACCAGTACCTACACTCTTAGAGGCTTTATCTAATGTTCCTACATTTTTAGGATTAGAATAATGATCGATTACTTTATCTGAATATGCCATTTTATTTTTATTTTATATTTTCAAAATTATTAAAAAAATTCAAGAACTTATGTTAAGCTTTTTTTAATGATGTGCCCATTGAATGGAGTCAATGTCAATCCCTTCTTTAAACATTTCCCATAGTGGGCTCATTTCTCTTAGTTTTAAAACTGTATCGGTTACCGCTTTAATTGTGTAATCAATTTGTTCTTCAGTGGTATATCTTCCTAAACCAAAACGAAGTGAGCTATGCGCTAAATCATCGCCTAAGCCCAATGCTTTTAAAACATAGCTAGGTTCTAAAGAAGCCGATGTACAAGCTGAACCAGAAGATAAAGCGATGTCTTTGTTAAAGCCCATCATCAAACCTTCTCCTTCCACATATTTAAAAGAGATATTACTTACATGTGGTAAACGGTGAGCCGGATTACCATTTACATAAGTCTCGTCAATTTGCTTTAAAGCATTTTCTAACTTGTCTCTTAATTTTGAAACTCTTTCTGTATCGCCAGCCATATCTGTCTTTGCTATTTCTGCAGCTTTACCAAAGCCGACAATACCTGGAACGTTTAAAGTACCGCTACGCATTCCTCTTTCGTGGCCTCCGCCATCAATTTGAGCAGTTACTTTTACACGTGGATTTTTTCTTCTCACATATAAAGCGCCTACTCCTTTTGGACCATACATTTTGTGTGCAGTAAAAGACATAATATCAATTCCGTCTGCAATAACATCCACAGGAATTTTTCCTACTGCTTGCACTGCATCTGTAAAGAAAAGCGCACCATGCTTTTTAGCAATAGCCGCAATTTCCTTCACCGGTTGTATTACACCAATTTCATTATTAGCATACATGATCGCTACTAAAATAGTAGTTGGCTTCATGGCAGCTTCTAATTGTTTTAAATCTATTAAACCATCAGGTTGAACTTCTAGATAAGTAACTTCTGCACCTAATTTTTCTAAGTGTTTGCAAGTATCCAAAACAGCCTTATGTTCGGTGGTACTAGTAATAATGTGATTGCCCTTGCTTGCATACATTTCATATACACCTTTGATACCTAGGTTGTTGCCTTCAGTAGCACCAGAAGTAAATATAATTTCTTTAGGATCTGCGCCAATTAGTTGGGCAATTTGCTCACGTGCATAGTCCACTGCTTCCTCAGCTTGCCATCCAAAAGAATGGTTACGACTAGCCGCATTTCCGAAATTTTCAAGAAAATAAGGTAACATCGCTTCTAAAACCCTAGGATCCATGGGGGTAGTTGAATTATGATCAAGATAAATTGGTAATTTTAACATAACGGAATTTAATTTTTTCTAAAGCACAAAGCTAAAGCTTAAGGCTTGATTTTGTTGAATTCGTTAAGCATTAAAGGTAATTTTTTCCCAATTCGTAAAACAACAGAACCATGGATTATAAAGTAGAACATATAGGCATCGCGGTAAAAGACCTAGACACCAGCATCCCTTTATTCGAACAATTGTTAGGAAGCCCCTGCTATAAAACCGAATCCGTTGATAGCGAGGCCGTCAATACCGCCTTTTTTCTTCAACAAAGCACCAAAATTGAACTATTGGAAAGCAGCAATCCTGAAGGGCCCATTGCAAAATTTATAAATAAAAAAGGGGAAGGCATGCACCACATTGCTTTTGAAGTGCCTGATATTGTGGCGGAAATGGAGAGATTAAAAAAACTAGGCTTTACCCTTTTAAATGAAACACCAAAAAAAGGGGCTGACAATAAATTAATTTGTTTTGTGCACCCTAAAGTAACCAATGGTGTACTTATTGAACTTTGCCAAAGTATTGACTAGTAAATTTATTGAAAAAGTAAAAAAAATTGAAGATGCTTTTCTGCGATTAAATACCTAAAATCTCAATGGCTTTTTGTGCCGCTAATTGGCTGGCATCTTTCTTAGTATAGCCTTTTTGAGCAGTGACCACTTCTCCATCAAGTACTACATTAATGGTGAATAATCTTCTTCTTCCTTCTAATTGTTCACCCGCTAAAACAAAATCTATTTGCTTGCCTTGCTTTAAGGCCCAGCCAATAATTTTATTTTTTATATTAATATCTATTTGTTCTAAATCGTCCATGAACAAATAAGGCTGAATCATTTTTTCTAAAATCCAAAGTTTAGTAAAATCATATTTCTTATCTAAATAAATAGCACCCACTAAGGCTTCCAAGGTATTGCCGAAAATTTGACTGGTTTTCAAAGACCCATCCATTTTATTAAACCTTGTCATTTTGCGCAGTCCCATTTGCACTGCAATATGATTTAGTTGCTGTCTATTCACCATCTTGCTGCGCATCTCGGTTAAAAAACCTTCCCCTTTGTAAGGATATTTTTTAAATAAATAATCGGCCACCACGGAGCTGATAATAGCGTCGCCTAAAAATTCTAGTCTTTCGTTATTTTCTTCAGGATTTTCTCTAACCGATCTATGATTCAATGCAGTTTGAAAAAGTACAATACTTTTTGTTTGATAGCCAATAAGTGCTGCTAAATTTTTTTCAAAATCCGATTTTTTGAAAAAGGAAAGTAAAGTTTGTATTCTTTTCACTTTGAATTAGGCCTTGTATTTTTTTACAATCACACAGGCATTGTGTCCGCCAAATCCGAAAGTATTACTTAAGGCAGCATTCACTGTTCTTTTTTGCGCTGTATTAAAAGTAAAATTAAGGCCTTGGTCTAATTCAGGATCATCTGTAAAATGGTTGATGGTAGGAGGAATAATATCATGCACCACGGCTTGAATACAAGCAATGGCTTCAATTACGCCTGCGGCACCCAAGCAATGACCCGTCATGGATTTAGTAGAACTAATATTTAAATTATACGCATGCTCACCAAACACTGCTGTTATAGCCTTGGTTTCTGCTATATCTCCAAGAGGTGTAGAAGTTCCATGTGTGTTGATATAATCAATATCTGATGGCTGCATTTCAGCATCTTTTAAAGCGGCAATCATTACATTTTTAGCACCTAATCCATCAGGATGCGGGGCCGTTAAATGATAAGCATCTGCAGTAGCTCCACCACCCACTACTTCACAATATATTTTAGCACCGCGTTTTTTGGCGTGCTCTAATTCTTCTAATATTAAAACGCCAGAAGCTTCTCCCATGATAAAACCATCTCTGTCTTTATCATAAGGACGACTTGCTATTTTAGGGTCGTCATTTCTTTCACTCATCGCCTTCATAGCATTGAATCCACCCATACCTGCAATACCTATCACCGACTCTGCTCCACCTGTAACAATAATATCAGCCTTACCTAATTTTATATTATCCATTGCAGTTACGATGGCATTGGTACTAGAAGCACAGGCACTCACTACGGCGAAGTTGGGTCCACGAAAACCATGCTTCATAGAAATTTGCCCAGCAGCAATATCTAATATCATTTTAGGAATAAAAAACGGATTGAATCTTGGTGTACCATCTCCTTGCACAAAATTGGTGACTTCCTCTGTGAAAGTGGTTAAGCCTCCAATACCACTTGCAAAAATAACACCTACTCTATCGTGGTCAATATTGTCTTTGGTAATACCTGCATCAGCCACAGCTTGGTCACTAGCTACCAATGCAATTTGAGCAAAGCGGTCTAGTTTTCTTGCTTCTTTGCGATCCATAAATTCTACCGGATCAAAGCCCTTGATTTCACATGCAAATCTTGTCTTAAACTTAGAAGCATCAAATTGTGTTATCATATCCGCACCCGATACACCATTGACTAAATTTTCCCAGTAAGAAGCTAGGTTATTTCCAATAGGTGTTAAAGTACCAATGCCTGTAACTACAATGCGTTTAGTTTGCATGTTAATGGTTTTAAATAAGAATCCGCCTTTAAAGCAAAGGCTCAAAAAGGCGGATTTAAATATGCCGATGATTCAGCTTGAAACTTCTAAATGAATTTAGTTATTTCGCGTGCTCTTCTAAATAAGCAACAGCTTGACCAACGGTAGTAATAGTTTCTGCTTGTTCATCAGGAATTGAAATGTTGAATTCTTTTTCAAATTCCATAATTAATTCAACTGTGTCCAAAGAATCTGCTCCCAAATCATTTGTAAAAGAAGCGGCACTTGTAACTTCTGCTTCATCTACACCTAATTTGTCAACGATGATTTTTTTAACTCTTGTAGCGATGTCTGACATTGTAAATAGTTTTTGTTTACGGCGCAAAAATATACTTTTTGTTAAAAACGAGGTATTTTATTTGCCTTTTTGTTTACACATTTTGAAGTACCCCTACAAGTTAGGCCTATTTTGGGCTTTTTAGGGCTTTTCTAGGCTAGAAATAGCGTAAATAGGGGTTTTTATAGGCCTATTAATAAGCGAACAATTAGTAGTTAAAAGGGGCTTTTGAGTAGCTAATAATTGTAAAAGTGGATAACCTAGATAAAGAAGGTATGGCGTAGGACTTATTTATTCTTTAAAATAGCCCTTATTGTTTGCTTTACCTCTAGGGTCATATTATCATTGGGAATTAGAAAGAAGGTTTTAGGGGCAAAATAAATATGGAAAAAATGAGGGCTTTCGAAATGATGGGAAACTTCTTCCCAGTTCCAAGTTGCCTCTCCTTGCATGGAATGCAAACTTGCTTTTTGATTGTCAAAACTAAAGTCCCAGTTATAGGTAAACAAAGCCGTTTTTTTATAAAAAATAGTAGGCATCAGAAACCAAAATAAAAGTAACAGCACAATCCAAAGTACAGAGCCCAATAAAAATAATTCTGGTCTAATTTTTTTTAGGAATAATAAAATGCCTGTTAGGATGGCATATACATTCACCACAATCATTAATGTTTTAATTTCTGGTTGCTTTATAAAATGATAACGCAAGGCTTCTAATACCTGCGCTTTTTGATAACTAACTTCAATAGACATGTAGGAACATATTATTAATACCATACAAAGATACAGCCCTTTTAAAAAATGACTATATTTAATTATATAAATAATACATGAAAGTACTTTGTATTGGCGAGGCTTTAATTGATATGATTTGCACAGATGTAAATGTATCTTTATCCAGTGGCCAACATTTTTTAAAAAAAGCCGGCGGCGCTCCCGCCAATGTGGCTGCTGCTATTGCAGCTTTAGGGGGAGAGGTAAGTATGGCCGCCAAAGTAGGCGACGACCCCTTTGGACAACACCTTGTAGAACTACTTAATACCATGGGCGTAAATACAAGTTTAATCATTAAGGACCCAGCTCATTTTACCACTTTTGCATTTGTTTCTTTAATGAACGATGGGGAAAGAGATTTTTATTTTAATAGAGGTGCAGATAAAGAATTAACCACCTATGATTTAGCAGCGCTAGACTTAAAAGAATATAGTATTGTTCATTTTGGATCGGCCACTGCTTTTTTACCCGGCCCTCTTCAAAAAACTTACATTGAACTATTAGCTAAAGCAAAGCAAGCGGGTTGTTTAATAAGTTTTGATCCTAATTACAGGCATTTACTTTTTCAAAATAACAGCGCTTCTTTTATACAACAGTGTGGTGCCTTTATAGAAAGGTGTAATTTTTTTAAATTGAGTGATGAAGAGGCTTTATTAATTACCGGTGGCGATACCGTGGCAATGGCTGCAAATGCATTAAGAAATAAAACCAAGGCTGTATTTGCTATTACACTAGGTAAAGAAGGCACAATGCTTTGTATAGGGGACCAAATTGAAATCATTAAAAGCATTCCCATTCAACCTGTGGATGCCACCGGCGCGGGCGATGCTTTTGTGGGTGCTGTCTTATATCAATTGAATAAGCGAAATGTAATTGATATAAACTTAGTTTCAATGGAAGATTGGAAAACTATCATTAGCAATGCTAATAAAGCGGGTGCTAGAACCTGCGAATACATGGGCGCAATGGAAGCCTTCAAACATTTAAATAATTCCATTTTCGATTAGCCCTAAAATCTATAGCCAAAACCTAGGCTAATGGTATAGTCTGCAAATGCAGCATCTCCTCTTGAAAATACTTTAGTATCGTTGGTTCTTAAAATATCTGGATAGCTTTGAGGTCTTTCTCTTCTAATAGCCACTGGTGCATATAAATAGAAGTTGAAATTTTTATAACTATAATTAGCGCCTGGTTCTATAGCCAATACATTACCTGGTCTTCTAAAGCCAGTATTGTCTCCTATTAAATCCTTTGCAGGAATACATTCATATCGTGCACCCATTGAAAGGGTAAAGGCATTGGTTGTCCAGTTCGTACCTGCTCTTAATAAATATTGGTCGGGCACACTCATTACATCTGAAGTGTACTTAATTGCAGTTGCAGAAGGAATTCCCCCTCTTGCAGTACTTACCCCATTATTGCCTTTTGGATTAATTAAATAATAGGTATTACCATAAACACTGAATGCATTATTTAATTGTCTGAAGGCATTTAATTCAAGCGATAACCCCCAGCCCCCATCGCCCAATTGTATAGATTGATCCACTGGTCCTTTTCTAGTTAGAGTATTAGTACCTAATTTATAATTATAAATATCTTCAGCTTTATAATTACCCGTTGGCATTTTAAGACCAACGCCTCCTAATAAATTACCCTTCGCTCCTTGCTTTGGTGCAATAAGCCATTTGTAAGCAGTTAATCTTATATCTCCTAAGCCTTGAGAAAAAGTAGCAAAACGCGGATTGCCCTTGGTATTTCCCAGATGCTCATATAAAGAACTTCTTTCATTATATAACAAAGGAAGATCAAAGCCAATACTCCATTTTTCATTTAGTTTTCTCACCAAAAAAATATCCATGGTGCGACTAAAATTTCTAACATCGGTCCCTTCAGCTACTCTTTGGGTTTGCTCGTCTGTACCATTAAAATGTTTATAGGATTTGAAATAGCGACCATTAATATTGAGGTCCCATTTAGGTTCCACCATTTTTTGAGCGTTACTATCATTACCATCATGCATCATTCCATTCATCGTACCATGCATCATAGAATGCTCCATGGTATTTAAGCCACCCACCGTTCTAATAGCCACACATCCCTGTGCACTTAATTCGACAGAGCTGCCAATTATTAAAAAGAAGGCTGCAACTAGCTTTATATTGTTTAGAATACTTTTCATTAACCTGATAAAATTTATAGTTTCAAAGCAGGCAAATATAGGGTTAATTATTTTTTCGGGAAATAGATATATAATTAATTTTGTATAAAACTAGGTCAATTTAGTATGTTTGTATAATTAGTAAACGCAACCTTATGAGATACATTAAACTTTTTTTAATTATTGCCATTTCCCTATTTGTGTTTTTAGTGTATTTAGTTATTCCCAATAAAATAGTAGTAAGTAATAACAATTTTGTACACCAGCCAGGCAGTATAGTAAGCAATGCCTTTATGAGTATACAATACTGGGATAAATGGATGCCTCATGATTCTATCGATGATCATACATTTATCTTAAAGCAAGGAAAATTAGAAGTGAGTGGATCTTTTTTATCTGCAGTCAAATGCTTTTATACCATTAATGAAATGTCTGGGCCTGTTACTTATTCTGCTATTGATGCAGGCGGCGATAGCACTATGTTAAGATATGAAGCAACCATAAATAATAAATTCATTTCTCCTTTGCAAAGAATTAATAATTATTTAGATAGCAAGAAAATGAAAGGGCAGCTTGATATTACCTTAGAGGCAGCTAAAAAATTCTATTCAAAAAGAGAAAATAATAAAAAAGGGCCTACTCTATAGAAAATTTATTTCCAAGCATTTTTTAATTGTTGAATATCTGCAGGACTTGTTCTGCAACAACCACCAATTACTTTAGCGCCAGCCGCTTTCCATATTTGGGCATTATCAACAAAACTTAGATGGCAGTTATCTGTTGGTTCCCAGGTTTTAGTATCGCTATTATATGCCTCCCCTTTATTGGGATACACCACAATATATTTATCGGTAATGGGTACGGCCATCTTTATTAGAGATTCAATATAATGTGGCGCCGTGCAGTTCACACCCAAACCAATAATGTTTGGACTTTCATTCAACAATTCAATAGCTTCAGAAAATAGTGCACCGCTGCATAAATGCGCTTCGTCTTTACAACTAAAGCTTACCCATGCTTGACACTGCGGATAATTTTTTAATAATTCCTTTATCGCCAATGCTTCTTCTAAACAAGGTATGGTTTCAAAGGCAAGTATATTGGCATTGGATCTGGCTAGTAAGTCAAGTCTTTCTTTATGAAATTCCATTAATTTTTCTATACTGACATTGTAATTACCGCTGTATTCAGAGCCGTCTGCTAAGGCTGCTCCATAAGGGCCTATGGAAGCTGCCACTAAAAGAAGTTCTCTATTCGCTGAAGGGTTTACCTGTAAATATTCGTCAATCGCTTCTTTGGCAATACTTAAACTCAATTGCATTAAGTCTTCGGTTTCTTTTTTTGAATACCCTTGTTTTGCAAAACCTTCGAAGCTAGCTTGATAAGTAGACGTTGTGATAATATCTGCTCCTGCATGCAGATAATCCAAATGAACTTGCTTAATTAAGGCAGGATTTTCAATGAGTAATTTAGCAGACCACAATGCATGATTTAAATTAGCGCCTCTTTTTTCCAATTCAGTAGCCAAAGCACCATCTAATATGACACAGCCTTGTTTTTCAATTATATGATCAAAAAATGAATTCATTAAAACTATTTATTACTACTTTCCAATACAGAACTTAGAGAAAATAAAATCTAATTGATCTTCATTGGTAATTTGTCCTGTAATGGTACCCAAATAATGAAGGGCCTGGTTAATATCAATAGCGAGCAAATCACCCGTGGCATTATTAGCAAGTCCGGTTTCAATATCTACAAGGGCATACAATAACTTTTTAAGCGCAGTGGCATGTCTTGCATTGGTAACAATAGTGCCTTCTTTGTTTAAGCCATCTCCCACTACTTTCTGTGTAAGCATGTTTCTTAATGCTTCAATATTTTTTTTATCCTTGGCAGCAATAAATATAACATCTTTCAATGCTTCATTATTTTGTAGGGAAGGGTCAATGCCTAGGTCTACTTTATTGCCCACTAATATCATTTTATCATTGCCTATGGCTGTTTGCCAATCTATCATTTGCTTGGCAGTAGTGGCACTTGCATCAAATAAAGCAATGACAATATCTGCTTGCTCTATTTTTTCAATACTTTTATCAATACCCATTTGTTCTATCAAATCGGAAGTACTACTGCGTATACCTGCAGTATCAATTAACTTATACAATACACCTTCAATGGTAAGATACTCTTCCACTGTATCACGTGTGGTACCAGGTATTTCACTTACCAAGGCCCTGTGTTCGTTTAATAATGTATTTAATAGCGTCGATTTTCCTGCATTCGGTTTTCCCACAATGGCTACCTGTACTCCATTTTTAATAACATTACCTAGCTTAAAAGAATCGTATAATAATTGTGTCTTTAATTGTAATTGCGCTACTAATTTTTCTAATTCTTTTTTATTAGCAAAGGCCACATCTTCTTGAGAAAAATCTAATTCCAATTCTATGAGTGCTGAAAATTTTATTAATTTTTCACGCATCACCTGCAAATCGGAAGAGAATCCTCCTTTTAAATTATAAAGGGCTGTTTTACGAGAAGCCTCTGTATTACTAGCAATTAAATCGGCCACCGCTTCAGCCTGTGTTAAATCTAGTTTGCCATTTAAAAAAGCACGTTGGGTAAACTCACCTGGCTTTGCTAGCCTAGCTCCTTTTAAAATAAATAATTGTAGTAGGGAGTCTTGTATAAAGGGGGAACCATGGCAAGATATTTCTACCACCTCTTCCCCTGTATAAGATTTAGGTGCTTTATATAAAGTAACGACTACTTCATCAATCACTTGTAAGTTGTCTACAATTTTACCAAAGTGTACCGTATGAGAAGACTTAGCTGCTAGATTCTTTTTAGAAAATACGGATGCTACGAGCTCAATGGATTTTGGACCACTTAGTCTAATAACAGCAATAGCCCCTAATCCTGGAGGAGAAGCGAGTGCCACAATTGTATCATTCCAAGTACTTAAATTTTCGCGCATAGAGAACAAAGGTAAACTTTATACTAGTAAAAAAAATCCCTCCCCGAAAGTTCGGGAAGGGATTCATAATATATTAGAAAAGAGGCTGGGCCTAATCTTCCGATACAACAAACACAATGGCTTGTCTATGACGGTAAATTACATTACGACCATTCTGAACAGCTGGCTTCCATTTTGGACCTCTAGTAATTACACGTACAGCTTCATCTTTTGTACCATATCCAGGATCGTTCTCTGATCTTACATCACTAATAGAACCATCTCTAGCTACGACGAAAGAAATAACTACAGAGTATTTTCCAGCAGGTGCTCCATTTTCTACAGGTAAGTCTCTGTTTAAAGTTCTTTCCAAGTAACGAACCCATCCTTGCTGACCTCCAGGGAATTCAGCCGGAATTTGCACTACTGTAAAGATTTTATCAGTCTCTTCTTCTGCAACTGCCACTACTGATTCAGTAGGTGCTACTAAACCATCATCTTTGATACCTTCTTGATTGACTGCACCAATTTTAACATCTTCTAATTTCTCTACTTCTTTAATCTCATCTTCTTTTTTCACTTCCTCATCTTTTACGATTTTAGGAGGTGTAAATTTCGCCATTTCCACTTTTGGTGGTTCTTGCTTTGGCGGCGGAGGTGGCGGTGGAGGTGGCTTTTTTTCTTGAGTCACATCTGTTAAAGAAACATCTGTAACAACTATCTCCGTCTTCGCTTTCTTTGCAGAATTAGAATAGATAGCGCCAGCTGCTAATAAAACAGTGAAAGCAAACATGCCAATTAAAGCCTTACTAAGACGATTATTGTATGTTTTTCTAAGCTCATAAGCACCGTACTCCTTAAACCTTCCCTCAAAAATGAGATCCAGTGCATCGGCGGTTAATATTTTATTTATGTCCATTGTTAAATGCTTTTAATTACTAGAAGATTTTGCGTTCTGATCTGATTTTTGAACCAATTGTTCTTCAATGTCAAAAATATCTACTAGTGCATATTTTTTTACTACGTTGATTGACATTTCATCTAAAATATCAATTACGTTTTTGTAATTACATTTTGAACTTGGTTTAATAACAATCACTAAATCCTTTTCAGGATCACTTGGGTCTTGTGCAATACTTCTTACTTGCACTTTCTTTTTCATGATAATTTCACGAATAGAATTTTCCCCATTATAAGACGCTGAAAGAAAATTAGAAGCGTCTGGCTTTAATTGACCTTCGTAATAATATATGTGATTATCATCTCCCATCAAGATGGTTAAAGCACCTGATTCCTTTGCTTTATTTTGCTCTTCAGGTTTTACTTTATCATCAGGCAAAATCAACTTCATTGCTGTAGGTTGACTCATGGTAGTAGTAAAAATGAAGAAGGTAATCAATAGGAAACCTAAGTCCACCATCGGTGTCAAATCGACACGCGTAGATAGCTTTTTTCCTTTTTTGACTCCTGGTCCTTTTTTATGTCCCCCACCCGAGGTATCTAATTCTGCCATAGTAAATAGCTTTTAATTAGTTTATAATTTAGTTTTCCTGTTTTTCTCCACTCATGGATTTATTGTACAATTCCGAGCCTGCTGGTGCATTTTCTGGATTTGTTACCATTTGGAATTTCTGAATATTGTTTCTCTTAAATGCAGTAAGTACATTTTTAAATGCTGGATACTTAGCAACGTTATCTCCTTTTAACAAGAGATCCATTTTAGCACCCGCATAAGCTTCATTCACCACTTGCATCCAAATGATCAATTCATTATCTGTACTATCCTTACATGGAATGCCAGGAAGTTGATCTCCTTTTCTATTTTCTTCAGAGAGTGATAAGAAAGTTTTTAATCCACTTAAAGGTGCACCCACAAAACTTGCACTTTTAAAAGCAGCTACATCAATTCCTAAATTTTTTGTTGCATTTAAAGAATTAGCGATAGCTTCTCTCTTTTGCTTATCATCTATAGTAAGAAATACTTTGCCGTCTTTATCGATAGTAACTAAGACAAAATCCTTGTTTGGAGCAACTTTAGAAGACACCGAACTTGGCGTTTCTACTGCAATTGCTTCAGAAGGCTTGAACTTCGTTGTCAAGATAAAGAAAGACAATAAAAGGAAGGCCACATCGCACATGGCTGTCATGTCGATACTGGTACTCTTACGAGGTAATTTGGCTCTACCCATTGTATAGTCTTTTAAATTTTAAGGATTTGAGTCCTTAATTATTAATAATGTTTATTACTACTATTACTACTAAATATTACTATTTGTAGTTAGCAGCGAAGCTTTGAGTTAAAGTAAATCCTGACTCATCGATACCATATGTAATTCCGTCAATTCTTGTAGTAAAGACGTTGTACATAATAATAGCAATTGCAGAAGTACCAATACCTAACGCAGTATTATACAAGGCCTCAGAGATACCTTGAGATAATTCACGTGCAGCTTCTCCACCACCTTCTTCTCCTAATTTAGAGAAAGAACGAATCATACCTAATACCGTACCGAACAAACCTAATAAGGTTGCTACTGATGCGATAGTTGATAAGAATACTAAATTCTTTTCTAACATAGGTAATTCCAAAGCGGTTGCTTCTTCAATTTCCTTTTGAATATTTAATACTTTTTGATCAGTATCTAATTCTGTATTAGATATCATCTCTTTGTACTTAGTCAAACCAGACTTCATTACATTACCTACAGAACCTTTTTGCTTATCGCATTCTGCAATAGCTTTGTCAACTTCTTTGTTGGCTAATTGGAATTGTACTTTACGGATGAACTCAGTAATATTACCATTACCAGCTGCTTTTCTAATAGTTAATAATCTTTCAATTACGAAAGTTAAAACGATTAATAAGCTACCAATTAAAATAGGCACAACGATACCACCTTCATACATTTTTGTAAATGTACCTTTTGGTCCTTTGTGAGCAGGCCAGAATCCACCATTAGGGTCTGGGTTTGTAAAGTTTGCTGCGTTACCCAACACAAAACGCCAAATAACATAACCTAATACGATACAAGCGATTGGTGCTAAAGTTGCAATCAAGTTTCCGCCTTTTTGCGGCTGTGCTGTTTTCTTAGAAGCAGCTGTTGCAGTTGATTTAATCTCAGCCATGATTCAATTGATTTTTGGTTTTAAATAAAAATTTTTTAAAGAAATTATTCCTTTTGGCTATTTGTTAGATTCACTTAAATCTTTGCTTAATAGTTTCTAAGGGCTTACAAAATAAGTAATTTATTGGTTGAAACAAACTTAGTATGTTAATTTTTAAAAAAATTATTTAAACTAACTTCCGTTGGCAAAAATCAAGCAATATATAATGTCTCTTATATAATACTAATAAAAATTTAATATGAAAACCATGCCCTTTGCCAATTTTGGGTTTATTCAGTTGCTAAATAGCTAAAAAGAGGGGAAAAAGAGGGCGTTTTCTACTAATTTTTAATATAATAAGTGGGCTTTGAAAGCTCAAATACCTGCTTAAAAGCATGCCTATTAGGGCTATAAATTTGAATAAGATATACTACTCGTACCTGAGTGCATCAATAGGGTTTAAGGCTGCGGCTTTCATGGCTGGATAAATACCTGCAACAAGCCCTACCACTGTACAAATGACAATACCAATTATTACCCACATCCAAGGCACCACAAATCCGGTACCTAAAACAAGGCTGAATATATTACCCACAAGAACGCCTAAGATAATTCCAAAAATGGCACCTAAAATACTAATCAAAATACTTTCAAATAAAAATTGACGACGCACATCTTTTCTTTTGCCCCCAATGGCTTTTATCAATCCTACTTCTCTAGTTCTTTCACTCACTGCCACCAGCATAATATTCATAAGTCCAATAGCGGCCCCAATTAAAGTAATCATACCAATAGCACCAGCAGCACCACTAATACCTGCTAAAAAGCCAATAAACATAGAAGCAAATTTATCGCTCTTGTCAATGACAAAATTATCCGACTCAGAAGGAATCAATCTTCTTGCTTTTCTCATTTGATCGGTGGTCTCATCAATAGCCGGCTCCAATTCTGTCACATTATTCACCATTACACCTAATGAATAAGAATCGTTTCCTTGATACTGTCGTACATTTTTTATAGAAGATATAACCACATCGTCTTGACGCATCATGGCACTAGACCCCTTTGATTTTAATAAACCAATCACACGATAAGGCTTGCCTTGCAATAAAATAATTTTATCAATAGATTTTTCTGGTCTACCTGGAAATAATTTAGCAGCCACATTAGAACCTATCACACAAACATTACGACCACTGGTGATATCTACATTATTAAAATTTCTTCCTTGTGTTAATGAATAACCATTTACTGCAAGATAGTTTTCATCAGCTCCCATTAAAGAAATTTGTGGATTGGTTTTTCTATTCTTATAATGCAGTTCATTATTCCCTCCCATTCTTCTAGAGATACTTACAGCGGCTCTATTAAATCCAAAATGTTCTTTAAAATAAGTAGCTTCTTCAATTTTAATGGGCTTATTTAAGTTCGATTTTTTTTCTTTTACACCTCTTTTCGTTTTAGAAAACTCATCCCCGTCATTCGGACCCCCCATTCTTGCATTCATTTCTTTGTATCTTACCACAAAGGCATTGGCCCCCATAAAAGAAAAGTTCTCTTTCAAACTTTGGTTCATCGCAGAAATAGCGGTGATAATTCCAATAAGCGCCATAATACCAAAGGCAATAATGGCCACCGTAATACCGGTTCTTAGTTTATTGCTTTTTACGGTACGCCAAGCGAGTACAAAAGAGTCCTGAATAGTCATTCTACTATGTTTATGAAACTTAAAGGTAGTAAAGATTCGACAATATGGCCTTATTAGGCGCTATAAAATGAAGAACGGCTAAAAGTACAGATAATTGAATACTACAGAAGGAAATGCACCTAGGATGAGTAGCAAAATGGCGATTAATAAAAGCGTATAAGTATATTTCTTTGGCACTTCATGCATCGAAGGCTCCCCGCTGGTAAAATACATGGCTTGTACTAATTTGAAATAATAGAACACGCTTACAGCTGCAAATAAAATAGCTATAATGATTAACCAAAGGCCCGCCCCTGCTGCATATAAAGAGTTTAGCATATAATACTTAGCAAAAAAACCACCTGTAAGGGGAATACCCGCTAAAGAGAATAAGAATATAGTGGTGACAAAGGCTAATAATGGTTTGGTTTTAGCCAAGCCATTAAAGGCTTCAAAGCTATTTTCTTTCATTTTAATTAAGACTCCAAAAATACCGATAGTAGCTAAAGAATAGACAACTGAATATAAAATAATGCCTTCCTGCGCAAAACTTGATTTGCCATATAAAGCAAATAACATAAATCCTGCTTGAGCGATACTAGAATAAGCCAACATTCTTTTTACACTTCTTTGAAAAACGGCTACAATATTTCCCACTAGTAAAGTGGATATGATCACAAAACTTAAAACCAAGATCCAAGTATACCCCAAGGCCTTTGCTTGACTATTAAAAATAGTAATGAAGGCTATAAAGCCTGCGGCTTTTACAATGGTGGCCATAAAAGAAGTGAATACAGTGGGTGCACCATCATAAACATCAGGTGTCCAAAAATGAAAAGGCGCTGCAGATACTTTAAAATTCATAGCTGCAAACACAAGTAATAAACCTGCAGATAAAATCATTTGTTCCTGTGGCAGTCCGTCAGAGGGTCTCAAAATAGGCTCCACTAAATGAAAACTACCCGTTGCTCCATATATAAATGTAATACCCAATAATAATATACCTGTAGAAAAAGAACCCATTAAAAAATACTTTAAAGCAGCTTCATTACTAAATAAATTTTTCTTGTCTGCTCCTGTTAAAATATATAAAGGGATAGATAAAATTTCAATGCCTATAAACAACATTAATAAATTATCAAAAGAAGTTAAAATACTAGCGCCGCATAAAATAAAGAAAAACAATGCATAAAAATCGGCAGCTTGATTATCAAACTTAGCAATCTCCTCACCGTTCAGCCATATATAGATAAAAGTAATAAGGAAAAATAAAGTATTAATATATAAACCATATCTAGTAAATGCGAGCATGCCCTTGGTATCAAAATCAATAACATACCATCCATTCAATTGGGCTAAATTACTTAGTATTAAAACAAACAATCCTACTAAAGCAATAGTATGTTGCGTTTTTTGGGATTTGATGCCCCATGAACAAAACATCATAATGACACCTAAAAGCGTAGAAACAATAATTGCATTCATTACTAATTCGTTTTATTATTTGGCTAATAATTGTTGTAAAGTATCGGCCGTTAAAGTAAATAAAGGTTGCGGATAAACACCGGTAACAAAAACAATGATCAATAAAATAATCAATACCGCCTGTGCTGCTTTATTAGGTGCTGGCATGGCATTTATTTTTTCACTTATTTCTCCGTAAGCCACTTTTTGAACCATGTTCAAAGTATAAATAGCCGCTAAAACAATACTTATACCTGCAAAGGCTGCTATCCATGGATTTAAAATAAATAAGCCATTGAACATTAAAAATTCACCTACAAAGGCATTGGTGAGAGGCATGGCTATATTGGCTAAGGCAAAACCTACTAATAAAATGGCTAGTGTAGGTTGCTTCTTTGCAAGCCCTCCCATTTGTTGCATCGATCTTGTGCCTGTTTGTTGCTCTAATATGTCGGCAATAATCCATAACCCTAATACATTAATGCCATGGGAAAATAATTGTATTAAAGCACCTTGTATAGCAATACCCTTACCAGTAAAAATGGCCGCATTCATTAAACCTATATGTGCAATAGAAGAATAAGCAATTAATCTTTTGATATCGTCTTGACGAATAGCAATAAAGGATGCATATAAAATACCTACTACCGATAAAAATACAACCACATTAGTATGTGCTGCAAAGGCCACAGGGAATAAAGGTAATAGCCATCTCAAAATTCCATACAAGCCCATTTTCACCATCACTGCACTCAGCACCATGGTGACTGGAGTAGGTGATTGCTCATAGGCATCTGGTTGCCAAGTATGTAAAGGGAAGATGGGCATTTTTATAGCAAAGGCTATAAAAAATAATGCAAAGGCGGTAATTTTTTGCCCTCCCGTTAAGTTGGCATGGATAAAGGCTTGAATTGAAAAACTATGTTCTGCTGTATGCGCATTTAAAAACAAAATGCCAATGAGCATAAACAAAGAACCTAAAAAAGTATAGATGAAAAATTTAAAAGTAATAGCAATGCGTTTTTCCCCACCCCAAATAGAACATAAAAAGTAGACAGGTATAAGCGCCAATTCCCAGAAAAAATAAAATAGTAATGCATCTGCTGCTAAAAACACACCCATCAAGCCCGCTTGGGTAAATAATAAAAGAGATAAAAAAATATTTTTTTGCTTGTACTCATTTTTAGCGCTCGCAATTAAAATAGCCGGCAAGCTTATAGCTGTTAATAGAATCAAAATTTTGGCAAGTCCGTCAACCTCTAAGGTAAATCGGCTATTTAAGTTAGGTAACCATGCTATATCAAATGTATCTACTTGATTGAAAGTGGCAAAAACCGCCAACGCCAATGTTGCCAAACTTGCAGCAATTGCAGTTTGAGAAGCCAATGTATCTTTTTTAATAAACAAAAGTACAATAGCTGTCAAAATTGGAATGAGTAGAAATGAAATTAACATAGTCGTTGCTTATTATTAATGAGTCAATGTATAAATGAATCGTAAAATAGAAATATCATTGAACCAGAATAGAAATAGAGTAATGATACCCAATACCATAAATAAGATATAGTAGCCTGCTTGTCCATTTTGTATGAGCCTTACTTTTCTTGCACTAAATTGAACAAGCTTACCTGTTCCATTAACAGCGCCATCAATCACTTTCTTTTCAATAAATTCTTTTAGAAATAATGCAAATTTATTCAAAGGTTCAATGATGGCTTTTTGATACAACTCATCAATATACCATTTATGATAAAAGAATTTTCCGATAGCAGAACTAGGTTCTTCATCGGTCTGTTTACTATACCTTGATAAGGCTATTAATAATGCAATGGCTGCAATGGCTACCGACACCCCCATTAATATCCATTCAGTAGATACAGCTAAATGCGTTTCTTGAGGTGTTGATACAATACTACTTAGTTGACCAGTTAACCAATGATGGCCTCCCATAATATGAGGAATACCAATAGCCCCTCCCAAAGCACTTAGTATCGCTAATACGATTAAGGGTAAGGTCATCGCCTTGGGGCTTTCATGTAAATGTGCTTCTTGTTCATTGCTACCTCTAAACTTTCCTAAAAAAGTAGTGGCATATAAACGGAACATATAAAAAGCGGTCATTGCTGCACCCACTAAACCTAAGACCCAATAAATTTTATTTTTTTCAAAAGCCGCTGCTAGTATTTCATCTTTAGAAAAGAAACCACTAAATGGAGGTACACCTGCAATGGCAATACAACCAATTAAAAAGGTAATATGTGTAATGGGTAGTTTCGATTTTAATCCGCCCATTTTTCTAATATCTTGTTCATGATGCATGGCATGAATCACAGAACCTGCCCCTAAGAATAATAAAGCTTTGAAAAAGGCATGGGTAATAACATGAAATACAGCACCAGAATAGGCCCCAACACCTAATCCTAAAAACATATATCCTAACTGACTTACTGTGGAGTAAGCCAATACTTTTTTAATATCGTTTTGTTTAATAGCAATAGTGGCTGCTAATAAAGCAGTACTAATTCCAATAATGGCCACTATATTTTGTGTGATCTCGCTATGGCTAAATAAAATATTACTTCTTGTAATCATATAAATACCGGCAGTCACCATGGTGGCCGCATGTATCAAGGCAGATACAGGTGTAGGCCCCGCCATCGCATCTGGTAGCCAAGTAAATAAAGGTATTTGCGCACTCTTACCCATCGCACCTACAAATAATAATAGTGTAATACCAGTAATATCGGCGCTAGATAATTTCGCCAAAGATTCGGCCGTTAATACTTCGCTATAACTTACTGTACCTAATTTAGCGATAAGCCAAAATATGGCTAATAAAAATCCTAAGTCCCCAATACGGTTCATGATAAAGGCTTTCTTCGCAGCATAATTATAATTACCATTCGAAAACCAATAGCCAATTAATAAATAAGAACATAGACCTACTCCTTCCCAGCCCATGAACATAATAATATAGTTATCTCCTAGGACCAATAATAGCATGGAGAAAATAAATAAATTCAAATAAGCAAAATACCTAGCATAATGTGGTGCCGATTCTTCCTGCATATAAGCAGTAGAATATAAATGAATTAAGGAACCCACCCCTGTAATCACTAATAAAAATAAAGAAGACAATGCGTCTACTTTAAAATCGAAGGGAATGGTAAGAGTATTTGTATGAATAAAATCAAAATAATGCACCATCACTGCACCATGATTTTGCACATGTAAAAAAACAAATATACTTGCTATAAAAGAGGCTACAATATAACCAGTAGCCTTATAAGCAATGACTTTCTTGCTCCAGTAATTTCTGCCTAGTCCGTTGAATAAGAATCCAGCCAAAGGCCAAAGAATAATGAAAGCCACTAATATTTTCATGAAGGCCATTGACTTAGTTTTTTAATCTATTTAAGAAATTGATATCTATAGAATGGGTATTGCGGTATATCATTACTATAATAGCAAGTCCAATACTTACTTCAGCCGCCGCTACCACCATGATAAAAAATACAAATATTTGTGCATCAATACCTGCTGTAGTATTTGGTGTTATTGTCTGAGCCGTAGCATAATTCATTTTTGAAAAAGCCACTAAAAGCATATTCACGGCATTGAGCATAAGTTCAATACACATAAAAACAATAATTGCATTACGACGTGTTAATACCCCTATGACGCCAATGCTAAATAGCGTTAAACATAAAAAGATATAATATTCTATAGGCATCTTACAAAAATTTATTTTTTACCAATGATTACAGCGCCCACCATCGCGCTTAAAAAAAGTACACTGCTTATTTCAAAAGGCACTACAAAGTCGGTAAACAATGCTTGTCCTAATGGATGAATAAGTCCTATGCTTCCGTCTTTCAATAAAACATCCCTTCCTTGGAAAGAAGTATTTTGTTTTACAAGTGCAATTAATAAGGTCAAAAAACTACCTCCTGCAATCACACCCGTTAATTTTACCCATAATTGTTTTTGTGGTTCTTTGTCCTTTTTTACATTCATAAGCATCATCACAAATAAGAACAAGACCATGATTGCCCCCGCATATACAATAATATTAACGATGGCTAAAAATTGTGCATTCAATAAAATATAATGTCCTGAGATGGCAAAAAATACTAGAATTAACCAAAGCACACTGTGAATAGGGTTTTTACTTATTAATACCATTACCGCACTAATAATAGCTAAGGCAGATAATGCAAAAAATAAAATTTCTAGTATATTCATAGTCACTAAGCTTCTACTCCTTTTGCTTTAGCCAATGCTGTTGCGTTAGTTAAAGTATTAGGAATTAATAAATCGTTCTTGTCATAAATAAAACCTTTGCGCGTATAATTAGCGGGTGCAAAAGTTTCGCTTAAATAAATAGCGTCTTTTGGACAAGCTTCTTCGCAGAGTCCGCAAAAAATACAACGCAACATATTAATTTCATATTTCGCTGCATATTTTTCTTCTCTATATAAATGCTCTTCTCCTTCTTGTCTCTCCGCTGCCTCCATCGTAATGGCTTCTGCAGGGCAAGCCACTGCACATAAACCACAGGCTGTACAATTTTCGCGACCTTCTTCGTCTCTATTTAATACATGTAAACCTCTAAACACAGGACTAAACTCTCTTTTTTGTTCAGGATACCTAACTGTAGGTTGCTTTTTAAACATGTGACTAAAAGTGATCACCATGCCTTTAATAATATTAATCAAATACAAACGCTCCCAGATGGTCATGGGACTGCGATTTACTGCGATTGATTTATTGGTTAATGCTTGCATGTTATATTCGTACCTTTTTTAAATTATAATTTTGATAAAATGAGTGCCCCTGTAATTAACATATTTAATAAAGCCAGCGGTATCATTTTTTTCCAACCTAAATTCATTAATTGATCATATCTAAATCTTGGGATAGTCCAACGAATCCACATAAATAAGAATACAAATAATACAATTTTAATAAGCAAAGTGCCTACTCCAATAATGGCTGCTATATTGGGCGCCACAGTGCTTTCATCAAAGAAAGGCAAATCATACCCTCCAAAATACATAGAGGCCATAATAGCACTACTCATAATCATATTCACATATTCCGCAAATAAATAGAATCCTAATTTCATCGATGAATACTCTTGGTGATAACCAAAGTTTAATTCATTCTCTGCTTCTGGTAAATCAAAAGGGGTACGATTACATTCTGCCATCGCACAAATAAAGAAAATTAAAAAGCCCAAGGGCTGATATACCACATTCCACCAATTTCCTGCTACCTGATCTGCTACAATTGTTTTTAAACTAAGGCTGCCTGTAGTCATTAGTAAAGCAATTAAAGCCAAGCCCATTGCAATTTCATAACTAATGGCTTGTGAAGCTGCTCTTAAGGCAGACATCAAAGAAAATTTATTATTGGAAGCCCAACCTCCAATCATAATACCATAGACACCCATACTCACTACTGCAAATACATACAATAAACCAATATTGATATCAGCTATTTGTAATTCAATCGTTCTTCCGAATAAATGTAATTCAGTGCCCCATGGTATCACAGCAGAAGTCATCAAACTTGCTGTCATCGCTAAGCCTGGTCCTAAAATAAATAACCATTTACTAGCAGAAGTTGGAATAATTTCTTCTTTCATGATTAATTTCAACCCATCTGCTAGGGGTTGGAACAAACCAAAAGGACCTGCTCTATTCGGACCTGGTCGGTCTTGTAAGATGGCAGCTACTTTTCTTTCACCAAAAGTGGTATATAAAGTAATCAATAAAGTAGTCAGCACAATAATGGCAATCAAAATTAATTTCTCAATAATTATAGCCCAATCAAATGCGAGTAGTGTCATACTTTATGTATTAGGCGTTAGTAGAATTATTGTTAAAAGTATTTCCATGAGAAGGGCCATCTGTTTCACTCAAACGAACAGAGGGTAAGTTCACTTCGCTTTCATTATGAATATCCATTAATAAATGCGGCGCTCTTCCATCATTGACTGCTTTAAATGTTTCTGTAGGTAGCGTAGTACCAATATTGCCTGCATAATGCCCTTGCGCAATAACTGATTGTCTGCTTATGGCACGAGGTCCTTCAATGATCCAGTCGTTGGTATTTTTTTTCTCAAAACGACATGTATTACAAATCCATCCTGGTTTACCTTCTAGCGTATCTTCAATTTCACCCCACTCATCCTTGCGGGCTGTGACTCTAAATACTTCATCTCCTCTATTCCATAAGGTGACACGACCTGAACATGTAGGACAATTGCGGTGTGCATCCATAGGTTTTAAAAACCAAACTCTATTTTTAAAACGGAATGTTTTATCGGTTAAGGCGCCCACAGGACAAACATCAATTACATTGCCTATAAATTCATTGTCCAAACTCTTTTCAATATGGGTAGCAATTTCAGCATGGTCTCCTCTATCTAAAATTCCGTGTTCTCTTTTATTCGTTAATTGGTCGGCTGTAAACACACAACGGTAACATAAAATACAACGCGTCATATGTAGTTGTATATGCTTGCCTAAATCATGCTTTTTAAAAGTACGTCTTTGAAACTCATACCTAGTGCCTGCCTTGCCGTGTTCAAAACTTAAGTCTTGTAAATGACATTCTCCAGCCTGATCACATATAGGACAATCAAGGGGATGATTCAATAATAAAAATTCTACCACAGCTGCTCTTGCATCAATTACTTTTTCACTGGTAATATTTTTTACTTCCATTCCATCCATCACCGTGGTGCGGCAAGAAGCCACTAACTTAGGCATGGGACGAGGATCTTTTTCAGAACCCTTGGATACTTCCACTAAACAAGTACGGCACTTACCACCACTTCCTTCCAACTTGCTATAATAACACATTGCAGGGGGTGCCACAGCACCTCCAATTTGTCGTGCCGCTTGCAATATAGTTGTGCCCGCTGGTACCTCAATGGTAATGTTGTCTACTGTTACTTTAAATAATGTTTGTTCACTCATAGTTTTACGCAATGTTATGCAGGCACATGGATGGGGTCTGCATAGTGTTGTAAACCAAAATTACTTGTTTGTGATAATTCTCTATTGTTGATATGCCATTCAAATTCATCACGGAAATGTCTAATAG
This sequence comes from Sediminibacterium sp., assembly GCA_021300455.1. GTDB lineage: Bacteria > Bacteroidota > Bacteroidia > Chitinophagales > Chitinophagaceae > Sediminibacterium. The sequence continues at coordinate 50,975 of JAJTDP010000002.1, forward strand.
CGGCTGCAACGGGCCAAGCGGCTGCATCTCCTAAAGGACAAATAGTATTGCCCTCAATTTTTCTTTGAATGTCCCACAATAAATCTATATCGCTTGATTCTCCTTTTCCTAATTCTATTTTTTGTAATATTTTTTCCATCCATCCTGTTCCTTCTCTACAAGGTGAACATTGTCCACAACTTTCATGTCTGTAAAAACGCGCTAGGGTTAAAGTATTTTTTACAATACATTGGTCTTCATCTAAAACAATGAAACCACCAGAGCCCATCATAGAACCTGTAGCAAAACCACCATCACTTAAACTTTCATAGTTCATGTAACGGGTTTCTCCCTTAGCTGTTTTTAATAAAAGATTCGCAGGCAAAATAGGTACAGAAGAACCACCTGGAATACAAGCTTTTAATTTTTTGCCGCCAGCAATACCTCCACAATATTCATCGCTGTAAATAAAATCTTCTACAGAAATAGTCATATCAATTTCATAGACTCCTGGTTTATTAATATTACCGCAAGCAGAAATTAATTTAGTACCTGTAGAACGGCCTACGCCAATTTTTGCATATTCCTCTCCACCCATTTTAATAATTGGTACCACGGCTGCTAATGTTTCCACATTGTTCACCACCGTTGGACGCATCCATAATCCTTGAATGGCAGGAAAGGGAGGTTTGATACGAGGATTCCCTCTTTTACCTTCCAATGATTCTATGAGTGCAGTTTCTTCTCCACAGATATAGGCCCCTGCACCACGGTGCACATGTACCATACAATCAAAACCATTGCCTAAAATATTTTTGCCTAGCCAACCATTTTTAGTGGCTTCTACAATAGCCTCTTCTAAAATATCAGCCACCCAAGCATACTCACCTCTTATGTATATATAAGTATCGTTCGATCCTAATGCATAAGAAGAAATAAGTAAACCTTCTATTAATAAGTGTGGTAAAAATTCCATTAAGTACCTATCCTTAAAAGTGCCGGGCTCACTTTCATCAGCATTACATACCAAGTGACGAGGAACGCCTTCAGGCTTTGCAATGAAACTCCATTTCATACCTGCAGGAAAACCAGCGCCGCCTCTTCCACGAAGTCCACTTTTCTTTACTTCTTCTACAATGGCTTCAATGGACATTTCTTTCAATGCTTTCTCAGCAGTTGCATACCCTCCCTCACGACGATAAACATCATAAGTACGAATACCTGGTACATTTGCTTTTTCTAATAATAATTTTACACCCATTGCTACTATTTTAATTTTGTGCTACTACTTGCATTCTATATTCAGCAATAATCGCATCTACTTTCTCTTTGGTCAAATGTTCTCTATAAATTTTTCCTACTTGCATCATGGGCGCATAACCACAAGCCCCCAAACATTCTACTAACTTTAAAGTAAACATTCCATCCTTAGTGGTTTCTCCTGGCTTGATGTCTAATTGCTTTTGAATATAGGCAATGATATTGTCAGAACCACTTACCATACAAGGTCCCGTTTGACATACTTCAAATACAAACTTTCCTACAGGCTTTAAATTATACATGCTGTAAAAAGTAGCTACTTCATATACTTCAATAGGTTCAATTTCTAGTAGGCTTGCCACATAATCCATGGCCTCTGTAGGCAACCAGCCTCCAAAACTATCCTGCGCTAAATGCAATACTGGAAGCAGTGCACTTTTTTGTTTCCCTTCTGGATAACGAGCCACCAAGCGTTTAAACTCGGACATTTGTTCGTTATTAAATTGAAGACTCATATTCTCGTTTCGTTTTTCTCAATAATTATTTTCTACGCGTCCCAAAAGCTAGCATCGCAATAGCTACGCATCCCAAAAGCTACGCATCCAACTCACCTGCGATCAAATTCAAACTACTCATCGTTACCACCGCATCACTCAACATACCTCCCTTAATTAATTCTTCAAAGGCTTGGTAATAAATAAAACAAGGTCTTCTAAAATGTAATCTGAATGGAGTACGTCCCCCATCGCTAATTAAATAAAAACCTAATTCACCATTGCCTCCTTCTACTGCACTATATATTTGACCCTTTGGTAAATCAATCTCACCCATGATAATTTTAAAATGCCAGATTAAGGCTTCCATCTTAGTGTACACATCTTCTTTCTTCGGCAAATAATATTCCGGTACATCTGCATGGTAAACTTCCGCATCTGTTCCTTTAAACTCTTGTATTTTCTGATAAGCTTGCTTAATAATAGAAATGCTCTCGTACATTTCAGCATTGCGCACTAGGAATCGGTCGTAGTTATCGCCTGTAGTACCAACCGGTACTTTGAAATCAAAATCTTGATAGCTACTATAAGGTTGTTGAACACGCACATCATAGTCAACACCTGCCGCTCTTAAATTAGGGCCTGTAAAGCCATAGTTCATAGCACGTTCAGCACTAATGCCACCCGTTCCTTTGGTACGCTCCATGAAAATTCTATTGCGTGCAAATAGATTTTCAAATTCTTTTAAAACTTTTGGATACTCATTTAAGAATTTCTCGAGTTTCGTAAACGCTGTATTTGTAAAATTCCTTTCAAAGCCACCAATGCGGCCAATATTAGTAGTAAGACGGGACCCACATACTTCTTCATATATTTCATAAATTAATTCACGGTATTGCATCACGTATAAAAACCCTGTATACGCTCCTGTATCCACACCCACAATTGAATTACATATTAAATGATCAGAGATACGCGCCAGCTCCATGATAATTACACGCAAATAGTCGACACGTTTTGGTAAATCTAATTTTAAGAAACGCTCGCAGGTAATATGCCAACCCATATTATTGATAGGACTACTACAATAATTTAGACGATCGGTAATAGGGGTGATTTGATATAAAGGACGACGCTCCGCTAATTTTTCAAAAGCACGGTGAATATAGCCCACCGTTTGTTCAGTAGAAACGACACGTTCCCCATCTACTTCCATTATATTTTGAAATACCCCATGCGTTGCTGGATGGGTAGGTCCAATATTTAAAGTAGTCGTTGTTTTTTCAATCGACCCTTTGGGTAGTGTTATATGCGTTTGCTGTTCCATTCTATTTTTTATTGCGCCTGTACTTTTATAATTCACTCTTTTAATTAAACTACCCTCTTCCAAACATTTCATCATCCTTATCTATTCTCGTTTGATCTTCTAATGGATACTCTTTTCTTAGAGGAAAATAATCCATTTCATCTACATTCAAAATGCGTTTTAAATTAGGATGTCCTACAAAATTAATTCCAAAAAAATCATAGGTTTCACGCTCCATCCAATTAGCCGATTCAAATAATTTACTCGCTGTAAATACCGCTGTTTCATTCACAGATGTACTTATCGAATAACGCAGACGAATATTTTCTGAAAAATTATGTAAATGATATACGACTACTAATTCTGCACCTACATTATCGGGATAATTCACTCCACATAAATCGGTTAAGAAAGTAAATGCTAAACTTGGCTCTTCATATAAATACTGAAGTACTTTTAAATTGATTTCTTTGGAAGATTCAAAAGATAAAATACCAGACGCCGTCGAGAAATTCAAAACTTGATCTCCAAATTTTTCAATTAATTTATTTTGTATTGTCTCGTTGCTTAATGCCATTTTTATTCAAAAATTTTAAACGCTAATTTTTTATTAGACTTATTGGATTTATTGGATGCCGTAGCTGTTTAATAAGTCGCGGTATTTTTCACTATTACGTCTGCGAATACTTTCTTGTCCTACTAAGTCTTGAATTTTCATAAAACCATCAATGATGGCTTCTGGGCGCGGAGGACAACCAGGTACATACACGTCTACAGGAATCACTTGATCTATTCCTTGTAGTACACTATACGTATCAAAAATACCACCACTTGAAGCACAGGCCCCTACTGCAATCACCCAACGTGGCTCGGCCATTTGTAAATACACTTGTCTTAAAACAGGTGCCATTTTTTTAGCAATGGTGCCCATCACCATTAATAAGTCACATTGACGTGGAGAAAACCCTACACGCTCAGAACCAAAACGAGATAAATCATAATGCGATGCCATGGTGGCCATAAATTCAATACCACAACAAGAGGTTGCAAAAGGTAAAGGCCATAATGAATTTTTTCTAGCGAGCCCTACCACAGAACTTAACTGTGTTGCAAAAAAACCATCGCCAGGAACACCATCGGGTGCTTTACCCATAGAAATAGCTTCTGAAATTTCAGCTTCTTTAGGATTTAAATTAAAACGTACAGGACGCATATTGTTAATACTTTATTTTTTTTATAATTAGTCTTCCCATTGTAAGGCCCCCTTCTTAATGATGTATATAAAGCCCACCAAAAAGAATCCTACAAATAAAACAACTTCACCAAATCCAGCCCAACCCAAACTTTTAAAATTCACCGCATAAGGATAAAAGAAAATAACCTCCACATCAAATAAAACAAATAGAATAGCCACTAGAAAATACTTGATCGCCATAGGTGATCTTGCATCGCCATGTGTATCAATACCACTGGCAAAGTTTTCTAATTTATCGCTTGTTGCACGCTTAGGTCCCAACCAACTTGAAAGTAAAATCATGAACGCTACAAAGCCCCCAGCAAATAATAATTGCAATGCAATGGGTAAGTAATTAGTAGCGCTGTTTGTCTCGTTAGCAGACATCAAATACTGCAACAGAATCATACATAAGTTTTTGGTGCCGCAAAAATACGCAAAGGATAGCTCATAAAACGAAAAACTCCCCATAAATGGGGAGTAATTTTCAATTATTTTTTACACAATGAATGTGCCTAAATAGACGTTTTAGCCTTTTTTGATTTGAGTAGTATCAGCTGCTGGCTTTTCAACTGGGGGAGTAGGTACGCCACCCTTAGAATTCTGCATTTTTTTGATAATTTCGATGTTCTTGATGAATAATCCCTTGGCTTGAAGAGTGGTTGGATCTTCTGGAACTATTTCTAGTACTTTATCGCACATTAAAACAGCGCTTTCATAGTTCTTCGTCTCATTATAATAGCCAATTAAAGTATAATAATTGTTTATCAAAGCCTGCTTATTCTTAGTTAAATCCTTTGACAAAAACTGGTTTTGAAGGGTTACCGCCTCATATAAAATGCCTAGGTTATTAGCAGTGTCCAATAATCTTGCAGCTCTCACATTCATTGAATAGCCATTTGGCTTATCTGGGAAGGTTTCAATATACTTTTTGGCAGTAGCAGAAGCCATAGCCCCTTCTTTTGCATTAATGGCAATACTTGTGGTCTTATAATAATACACTTCATCTTTTACCCCTCTAAGGGCAGAATAATTCGCATACCACTTTAACTCATCGGTATACATATTATTTTTTTCTAACATTTCATAGCCTAATTTGTAATACTTAAGCTTGTTTTCCTTGGCTGTATCAGCGGCAATGGCTTTTTCTAAAATGAGCATTAAGGTAGCTTGGCTTCCACTAAATTTGGATAAGATCTTCACTGCTATTTCATAATCGGTGTTGATTAATTTATCCGGTGTGGTATTCGTAATATAAGGCTCGATATAGGATTTTGCTAAAACAGTATCTCCTTTTTTATCATAGTTCTTAGCTAATAAAACTGCTAAACCTGGGAAAACAGTAAGACTTCCAGCAGCTTCCATTGCTTTCGCTTTTTCTAAAGATTGGTCGAATTGACCAGATCTAAATAAATAATCGGCACTGAAATATTCAAAAATAGGATCCTTGTCTGCGTATTGTAAAAATAAATCCAAATTAGTTTTTGCGATACTTGTACTTACTTCAGCATAGTAGGTATATAAAGAAAAATAAACGGGTGCAATGGCTGGATCTGTAGCGATGGCTTTATTAAAATATTCGTCTAAAGACTCTTTATTGTTTTGTGTTTGATATACTTTACCTATTCTATAATATGCATAGGCATTTTTAGGATCTGCATTGATTGCATTTTGAAAAGCTGTTACAGCATCTCCCCCATTTTCACCACCGCCTAACTTTAAATAATTAATACCTAGGTTAATGTGAAGGCTTGAATTCACTACATCGTAGGCGCTTATAGTTTCTTTTAATTTATCGATGGCAAATCTGTGGTCTCCAATACTAATAGGCAATTCAGCAAATACATAACCAATTGCATTTATAATATCTTGATTGGGTTTGCCTTTGTATTTTCCTTTTGTATTGAGCGTAGAAGTAATAGCTACTTCTAAATTTTGCTTCACTGCATTCGCATCCGCTCCTTCTAGAGATTGAATATGTGACATACCTATTAACAACCACGGGTCATTGCCTTTTGCTTGTAAACTTTTTTGAAATAAATCTTTCGCATTTTGAATAGATTCTGTGGTAGAAATACCATTATAGTTTTGCGCTAACATAGCTTGACCATACCAGAAAGTGGTTTCACCATCTGAAGGGTTTTTGTCATAAGCCTCCTTAAAAAAATTAAGGGCTGTTTTATTTTTTTCATAATTCAATAACTTCACACCCTCCGCTAAAGGGGAAGTGGCTACCTGAGCCATCAAGGCAGTAGAAAATGCAAATCCTACGAAAAGAAAAACCAATTTTTTCATCACTTACTTTTTTTCATTTAAAATTTTATCCAAGTCCAAGATACCATTTATTGTACTTGGAATATGTACCCATGACACATCTATTTTTTTACTGTAAGAACAGCATTCACAGGGATAGCTAAAATATTAATTTTTTGTGAAGAATCCCATTAATTTTTGGTTAATAAGCCGAAATTTTCCAGGTATTTAATGAGTGTTAGTTTAATAAACCCTTTCTTTTCTTAAATCCCATTTTAGCAGGCACCAAAAAAGCCCTTTGAAAAATTAATTGACCTCTTTCCAGGCTCATAAAATTCAGCAGTCCCGTTCCAAGGCCCGGGGCGTTTTCTTTTAAAATATAATAAATGGGTAAACTAAGAGAATAATGCCCCTTACTAATATTTGCCTGAGATGGCTGTGAATAATAGCCTTTTTCAATACAAAGGGTGCATTCTACTAAGGCCATTTTAAGGGTCTTTCTATCTTCCATTTGCTTGGGATCGTAATTGTCTCCCACCCAATTCATACCTACAAAACCAATGGCATTAGGATTGTCTTTAATATAGGAAATCACTTCTTCACTTCCATTTGCAGAAACTACATTTTTCCCAAAAGCGGTTTGATGCAATAAACTATCTTTTAAAAAACGAACTACCCCTGTTAGGTTACTTCCATCCATCACCACCTGCTTATTGTTTTTACCGCTGAGCGCTGTACTTAGTTCTGCCATAGTGAAAACAGAATCTTTAGATTTTTTATTCACCACCACTGCAATGGCATTGTAAGCAAGTATACCAAAAGTAGGTGCATAGCTTAGTTGGTCTTTATAAATAGCCTGCTCTTTTTTATCTAGGCCTCTTGTGACTATAATCATACGGGTACTATCAGAAGCTAGATCTTTGAAGCAATCTATTTCTGATTTATAAGACACTTCAATCGTGGCATTGGGAAAACTTAATGCAAATACTTTAAGCTCTTGTTCTATGAAGGGCTTAAAACTTTCTTCAACAGAAATACGAATACGGCCTTCACTTGGGCTATCTATTGGTTCTGTTTTATCAGCTGTCTTGCAAGCCGAGGCCAAAATGCAAACACTTATAATGATGTAAAAAAAACGCATATGCTAAATTTAATAGTCAATGAAAAACGGAGAAAGGATTAATACATTTGATTGATACCTCTGTACAATCTAAAACCACCATATAATAAACATAGGCCTCCGAATATATATCTAAAGTCGGCGCCAGCATTAATAATCATATCTAAGTGGAACCATTTAGCGCCCAGCATTAATACGCCACAACCTAAAATAAGGGCTGCCATTGTATAATCATAAATACTTCTAAAAATGCGGTAAGTACGTTCCGATTTTTCACGAGGCGCATTGGGCCTTGGCTCATATTGCTGTTCACTAGGGTCTTGATTTTCCATAAAATCGGGTTTTAAAGGAGCAATTTAAACAATTAATAGCCGATGAATTTAAAAAATTTATCTTTACTTATAAATTTGAAACTATGAGCAAACCTTCTTTGCCACAAGGTACCAGAGATTTTAATGCGGCTACGGTTCAAAAGCGTCAGTTTATATTTAAGACGATCCAATCTGTGTTTGAAACCTATGGTTTTCAGCCATTGGAAACCCCTGCTATGGAGAACCTGGAAACCTTAATGGGCAAGTATGGGGAGGAAGGCGATAAACTTATATTTAAAATTTTAAATAACGGCTTAGACAATCCGCTAAAAAAAGAACAAACATTAGAAGGGGTAGAGAAATTATTCGCTGGAAAAAATAGCACGGCCATTACTGAACGCGCTTTAAGATATGATTTAACGATTCCCTTTGCTAGATATGTAGCCATGAACCATGGTTCATTGAACTTCCCTTTTAAAAGATATCAAATTCAACCTGTATGGCGCGCCGACCGACCTCAAAAAGGAAGATACCGTGAATTTTATCAATGTGATGCAGATGTAGTGGGTAGTGAAAGTTTATTAAATGAAGTAGATTTAGTAGCAGTGTATCTTACTGCCTTTCAGAAATTAAATTTACCAGTAGAAGTAAAAATTAATAATAGAAAAATTTTACTAGCCCTTGCACAAGTAGCTGGAGGAGAAGATAAACTCATTGATTTAACCATTGCCATTGATAAGTTAGATAAAATTGGTTGGGATAAAGTAAAAGAAGAATTACATAACAAAAATTTTAGCGAGGCACAACAAAATATTATTCAAAATTATTTAAATATTGAAGGCAGTAATGCTGAAAAGCTTACTCAATTAGCAGCATTATTAGGAAACAATGAAACGGGTATAAAAGGCATTGAAGAAATAAATTATGTATTAGACTACCACGCCCAAACCGGTATGGATAAGCATTTAGTGGCCGATTTTACTTTAGCAAGAGGCTTGAATTATTATACAGGTATTATTTTTGAAGTAAAAGCCATAGAGGCTGAAATGGGAAGTATTGGTGGCGGCGGACGCTATAACGATTTAACCAGTTTGTTTGGCGTACCTAATATTGCAGGCGTGGGCATTAGCTTTGGTGTAGATAGAATTTATGATGTGATGGAAGAGAAAAATTTATTTCCAACCAATATTGAACAAACCACTCAAGTTTTATTTTTTAATTTAGGAGAGCAGGAAGCAAAAGCAGCCTACTTACAAATGATGCAATTAAGAAATAAAAAAATTGCTTGTGAAATTTACCCTGAAAAGAGCAAATTCGACAAGCAATTTAAATACGCAGAGAAAAAAGGAATTCCCAGCGTTATTATAATGGGTACCGAAGAGTTAGCTAAAAATGAATGCACTGTAAAAAATATCATTACGGGCAAACAAACTACTGTTTCTTTATCGGACCTTTCTAGTTTTGAATTCTAGCGGGTTTTATTCGCCCAAATTTTATCATAAAAATTTTGTTCTTTCATAGCATAAGCACTTCCATTAGGAGAGGCTGCGCTAGCAACTTCTTTTTTAGCTGTCAATTCCATTCCTTGAACAATAATAGTTAAGGTTTCTACTGAATTACCAGCACCTCTTTTAAAAATAATAGGTGCGTCATAAGCAGCTAAATAAAAAGTGTCCACTCCTTTCTTTTCCAAAGCTGTAGCGCCCATTGCAGAATTAATAGTTAAGACTGTGTCCTCAATAGTTAAAGTCACTTCTGTTACTGGACTTCCTTCTGGAAATACATATTTACCTAAATAATCTTTTAAAGGACTAGTTTGTGCGTTTGCTGAAGCGATTACCCCTACAAGGATAAATGCCATAAATAAGATTTTTTTCATAATTTATTATTTAATTGATTCAAATTGTTTTCGAAAATAAGTAAAACGTGGCCTATTTAATAATAAATCTATATTAATTATTTTAAGGGCAAAAAAGGGCTTAAAAAAAGATTTAAAAGTATACAAATCCGATCAAGTATCTTTGCATTATGGAGAAGATAAGACCTAATATTAGACAGGTAGAAGTCGCTGACATTGAGCGATTTATATCAAAAATAGGCGAAAAGCCTTTTAGAGTAAAACAGATTGTTGAATGGTTATGGCAAAAACATGCACATAGCTTTGACGAAATGACCAACTTAAGCAAGGACTTACGCAGCTTATTAGAAAAGGAATTTCAACTCCCTGCTTTACAAATTAATACTACTCAACAAAGTGAAGATGGCACTTTAAAAACACGTTTTAAAACTTACGATGGTCATATGATTGAGGGAGTGCTCATACCCACTACTTTAAGAAAGACCGCCTGTGTGTCTTCTCAAATTGGATGTAGCCTTAGTTGCAAATTTTGTGCAACAGGTACCATGGAGCGTAAAAGAAATTTAAACTTTGATGAAATTTATGATCAAGTTGTATACATACTACAACAAAGTGAAGCCACTTATGAAAAACATTTAAGCAATATTGTTTTCATGGGAATGGGTGAGCCTTTAATGAATTACCATAATGTTTTGAAGGCCATTGAAAAAATTACTTCTCCAGATGGATTAGGCATGAGTGCTAAAAGAATTACAGTATCTACAGCCGGCTTGATAAAACAAATAAGGCAATTAGGAGATGATAATGTGAAATTTAAATTAGCCATTTCACTTCATGCCGCCAATGATAAGAAGCGTAATGAAATTATGCCTATTAATGAAAGTAATAATATCAAAGGACTTGTTGAAGCCATTAATTACTTTTATAAAAAGACAGGCACTGAAGTTACTTTTGAATATATCTTATTCAAAGACTTTAACGATTCAGAAAAAGATGCAGAAGAACTCACTAAAATTTACAGACAAGTACCTGCCGATTTAATCAACGTTATTGAATACAACCCAGTTGATATTTTTCCTTTTGACAAACCTGACGAGGAAGGCTTTGAAAAATTTGTAGAAATTTTACAAAAAAATAGAGTGAATGTGCGCGTAAGACATAGTAGAGGAAAGGATATTGACGCTGCCTGTGGTCAATTAGCAAATAAAGATAATTTTTAATAGTAGGAGGTATGAACCAAAAAAGATCTGACAACTTTGACAAGTTTTCTAATAAGAAAAAAGGAAGCGCAGTTAAAGAAGAATATAGACAAGAAAAAAAGAAAGCTAAAGTTGAAATGAGGGCTGCAGGTGAAGCCATGCGCCAAAGAAAAAAGGATAAAGAAAGAGGTATCCCCGTTGAACCATTGGGCAATAATAAAAGAGTAACCCCTGCTTCTAAAAGAACAGCTACTTCCTATGTGAAAAAAGGAGAGGCCCCTAAATATGGTGAATTGGCCAGCCCTTTTCCTACTAAGTCTAAGTTCACGAATAAAAGAACGCCTGCCTCCATGGACAAGGCAGATGAAAAAAGAACTGCTTCTATTGGTAAGGTGACGGCTTCAGACGATGCCCCCTTTGAACAAATGCCTTTGAATAAATATATTGCACATGCTGGTATATCTGGAAGAAGAGAAGCAGCAGAGATGGTGAAGGCAGGACATGTGGCGGTAAACGGAGACACCGTTTTAGAACCGGGTTATAAAGTTAAGTACAAAGATGTAGTAAGATTAAAAGGCAAGGTTTTACAATTACAAGTAACCCCTGTTTATATTTTATTAAATAAACCCAAAGATTATATCTGCACAGCCAATGATCCAGAAGGCAGAAAAACTGTTTTAGATATTATTAAAAACGCCACCACACAAAGAATGTTTCCAGTGGGTCGTTTAGATAGAAATACAACAGGTGTTTTAATTTTAACCAACGATGGTGACTTGGCACAAAAATTAACGCACCCTTCTTACGAAATTAAAAAAATATACGAAGTTACTTTAGATAAACCTGTGACCAAGGCCGATATGGAGTCTATTGCGGCAGGTGTTGAATTAGAAGACGGATTTATTGCAGCCGATGCAGTAAGTTATTTATCCAATACTTCTAAAAATGTAATTGGTATTGAAATTCATAGCGGTCGTAATCGTATTGTGCGTCGTATTTTTGAACATTTAGGCTACGATGTTAGACATTTAGATAGAGTCATGTTTGCCAACCTTACTAAGAAAAATGTTGACCGTGGTAAGTGGCGTTTTTTAGCAGAGAAAGAAGTAAGATTACTAAAGTTTTTAAATAAATCATTTACCAGAAAATCTTCCAAATAAATAGTACATGTTATCAATATTATTTGAAGATGAGGATATGATTGTTTTAAATAAACCCGCTGGTTTATTAAGTATCCCCGATAGATTTGGTAAGGATATTTCACTTAAGTCTTTATTAATTGAAAAGTATGGTGAAATATTTACTGTACACCGATTAGACCAGTACACGAGTGGTTTAATTGTGTTTGCAAAAAATGCGGAGGCGCATAAATTATTAAGCGAATTATTTGAAGGAAGAGAAATTGAAAAAAAATACCTAGGATTAGTATTAGGTAGGCCGCCTGCAGAAGGAAGTATTGACCAACCTATTATGGAGCATCCAGTAAAAAAGGGCACCATGGTAGTTCATGCTAAAGGAAAAGTGGCTTTAACAACTTATAAGGTCATTGAAAATTATAAACGCTTTGCTTGGGTTTCATTTCAAATTCATACAGGTCGCACGCATCAAATACGCGTGCATGCCAAACAAATAGGCCATCCGATTGTAGCCGATGATGTCTATGGAGACGGTGAAAAATTATTATTATCTTCTATTAAAAAGAAAAATTTTAAATTAAGTAAAGCCGAGGAAGAAGAAAGACCCATATTAGCTAGACAGGCTTTACATGCGCATACATTGGTATTTACCTATAAAGAAAAAGAGCTTCATTTAGAAGCTCCCTTACCAAAAGATCTAACTGCCACTTTGCAGCAGTTGGATAAATGGAATAAAGAGAAATAATTGCGTCTTTATCTATTTTTCCGAGGGTTCCGTAGGAGGTAAGGTATATAAATCTAATAAGCCATCAGGTAGTTCAACACTAATGGTTTTGGCCTTATGATTCACGGCTTTTAAACTTTGATCATGCAATGGAATATAGGCCTCTTGGCCTTGGTATAATATAGTCACCATTAACTGATGTGGTTGTTCAATCACTTCTTGAATAACCCCAATAGCCTTACCTGCTTCTTCTACAGTATAACCTAATAAAGCTAGTGGAGATTGCTTGTCTACTAATTTTTGAAACTCATCTTGAGGCAACCAAACTTTTTTACCCAAGACAACTGCAGTGGCTTCTCTAGTATTGATGCCTTCTAATTGTACATGCGAAATGGTTTCTGTTTTTGCAGAAGCACTTTGAATAAAATAAGGAATAAAACTAGCTGCATTTTTTTCTACAAACAGAGCATCAATACCTTTAAAGCTAATAGGTTTTCCCAGCGCATGCTCAATAATGAGATGCCCCGTAATGCCATGGGGCGCTACTATTTTACCTATATGTATGTATTGACTCATTTGCTAATTTAATTCTTTTATCGACAAAATCATTTTCAAAAAAAACCCCCAATTCCGTTGATAGGAACCAGGGGCTTTTATAAAGCTAGATTAATTTTAAAATTATTCTGCAGCAGGGATATCTTCAACAGAGGCTTCAACAGAGGCTTCAACAGCTGCTTCAGCTACTGGTGCAGCAGCTTCTTCCACTGGTGCAGTTTCTTCTGCTACTGGTTCTGCTACTTTTTTAGCTACAGGTACATACACTTTCTTAGCAGCTTCTGCTTTTTTGTGTGTATCATTTGTGCTAGCAATTTTTGTTTCATGTGCTGCATACCAAGTTTGGAATTTCTCCATAGCGGTAGCATCATCAAACAAACCTAATTTTACTCCACGAAGTAAATGTTTCAAATAAAGTACTCCTTTGAAAGATAAAATTCTGTGAACGGTGTCTGTAGGTTGAGCACCTTTGTTTAACCACTCCAATGCCTTTTGACGATCCAATTGGATAGTTGCAGGAACTGTTAATGGGTTGTAAGTACCAATTTTTTGGATGAATTTACCATCTCTTGGTGCACGTCCGTCAGCCACTACTATAAAGTAGAAAGGCCTTTTTTTACTACCGTGACGTTGTAGTCTCATCTTTACTGCCATGTTAAATAGAAATTTATAGGCGTTATTAAATAGGGTTAACCGGCAGCAAAGATAATATAAAGCAGGCAATAAACAAAGGAAAAAGGGTTTAAAATGTCATTAATATATGAATATCAATGAGTTAGCTCAAAATTAACGTCTTAAACCAGGCATTTTACCTGGCATTGAACCGCTTGACATTTGCTTCATCATCTGCTTCATTTGGTCAAACTGCTTCATAAAAGCATTGATTTCTCCAATATCCTTTCCGGCGCCTTTGGCAATTCTTTGTTTGCGACTTGTTGAAAGTAAATCTGGATTTCTTCTTTCCAAAACGGTCATCGATTGAATAATGGCTTCTACTCCCTTAAAGGCATCGTCTTTAATATCTACATCTTTTAAACTCTTGCCCATGCCTGGAATCATGCCTATTAAATCTTTTAAATTGCCCATTTTTTTAATCTGCTGTATCTGCGTTAAGAAGTCTTCAAAATCAAATTGATTTTTTCGAATTCTCTTTTCTAATTTTTTTGCTTCTGCTTCATCAAATTGCGACTGCGCTTTTTCTACCAAAGAAGTAATATCACCCATACCTAAAATTCTTTGGGCCATTCTCTCGGGATGAAAAACAGTGAGCGTGTCTAATTTTTCACCACTGCTCATAAACTTGATAGGTTTATTCACCGTGTACTTTATAGATAAAGCCGCA